>NZ_JBHXFI010000031.1:0-98404 GCF_042724075.1 Streptomyces sp. NPDC127097
GGTGTGTGGGACGTAAAGCGAAGCAGTCCCACACACCGGCCCCGGAGGTCCGTCACCGCACCCGACAACCACCCGGCCCGCCGCAGGCGCAACGGCGAACAACCACCACGGCGGGACAGCCGAAAACGTGGGCCCGAAGGCAAAGCGCAGCGGACCGGCAACGGCGAGCAACCAAAACGGCCGGAAAGACGAAAACGTGGTCAAGAATCCATGGTCACCGTGAAGGAGAAGCGATCGCCCCGATAGTGGATCCGGGCCACATCGACCGCACGCCCGTCCTCGTCATAGCTCACGCCCGTGTAATGCAGGATCGGGCTGAGCAGCGGGACTTCGAGGAGCCGGGCGGTTTCCGGGTCGGCCAGCCGCGCCTCGACCGTGTCGGTGATCCGGCTGATGCGGACGCCCACCGCGTCCCTCAGCACCTTCGTCATCGGCCAGCGCAGCAGATCCGCCGGATCGATCGCCGCGGCGACGTCGGGGCGGACGTAGTTGCAGGCGTGGTTCGTCGGCTCGCCCGTCTCCTCGTCGCTGCGCAGCCGGCGGAAGCCGGCCACCTCCGCCAGATCCGGGAAGAACTCCGCCAGTTCGGACGGCACCGGGGTGGGGCCGTGCTCCAGCAGTTCGGTGCTCATCCCGGACTGCTGGGCCACGATCGCGTCCACGGAACCCAGCAGCCGCACCGGCGCACCACGCTGGGCGCTCGGCTCGATGAAGGTGCCGCGGCGCCGGTGCCGGGTGATCAGGCCCTCCGTCTCCAGTTCCTTGAGGGCCTGGCGCATGGTCAGCACGCTGACGCCGTAGTGCGCGGCGAGCGCGTCCTCGGTGGGCAGCCGCAGCGGCGCCTCCGGGGAGCGGCCGAGTATGGAGGCGCGCAACGACTGCGAGACCTGATACCAGAGCGGCAGCTTGCGGTTCAGGGCGAGCGAGTCGGGAGCGAAGGTGGTCACGAGGCGTTCCCCGGTGTCACGGGCGGAAGTGGCGCTGGAGACCCTGCCATACGTCGTCGTAGCCGCGCTGGAGATGGCCGGCGTCCCGGGCCTGTTCGGTGAGGGTCAGCGGCCAGCGGGTCTCGAACATGAAGGCCAGACCGTCGTCGATCTTCTGCGGCCGCAGCTCGGCGGCGCTGGCCCGGTCGAAGGTCTCCCGGTCGGGCCCGTGCGCCGACATCATGTTGTGCAGCGAGCCGCCGCCCGGGACGAAGCCCTCCGCTTTGGCGTCGTAGGCGCCCTCGATCAGGCCCATGTACTCGGTCATCACATTGCGGTGGAAGTAGGGCGGCCGGAAGGTGTCCTCGCCGACCAGCCAGCGCGGCGCGAAGACCACGAAGTCCACGCCGGCCAGCCCCGGGGTGTCGGAGGGGGAGGTGAGCACGGTGAAGATGGACGGGTCGGGGTGGTCGTAGCTGATCGAGCCGATGACATTGAAGCGGTGCAGGTCGTAGACGTACGGGACGTGGTTGCCGTGCCAGGCGACGACGTCCAGGGGGGAGTGGTCGTAGGTGGCCGTCCAGAGGTGGCCGCAGAACTTGTTGACGACCTCGACGGGGCCCTCGACGTCCTCGTAGGCGGCGACCGGGGCACGGAAGTCCCGGGCGTTGGCCAGGCCGTTGGCGCCGATCGGGCCGAGGTCGGGGAGCTGGAAGGGCCGGCCGTAGTTCTCGCAGACGTAGCCGCGGGCGGTGGCGTCCAGCAGCTCGACGCGGAAGCGGACGCCGCGCGGGATCAGCGCCACCTCGCCGGGTGCGGCGTGCAGCAGGCCGAGTTCGGTGCGCAGCAGCAGCCCGCCCCGTTCGGGCACGATCAGCAGCTCGCCGTCCGCGTTGCCGAACACCCGCCGGTCCATGGAGGTGTTGGCGTAGTAGAGGTGGACGGCCATACCGGTGCGCTGGGTGGCGTCGCCGTTGCCGCCCAGGGTCCACAGGCCGTCCAGGAAGTCGGTGGGACCGGTGGGTTCGGGCAGCGGGTTCCAGCGCAGCCGGTTGGGGTCGGGGGCGCAGTCGGTGAACGGCGCCGAGCGGAGCGCGTGCCGCTCGGCCCGGACGAACGGCGGATGCGCGGCCGACGGGCGGATGCGGTAGAGCCAGGAGCGGAGGTTGTGACCGCGCGGTTCGGTGAACGCCGAGCCGCTGAGCTGCTCGGCATACAGGCCGAGCGGTGCGCGCTGGGGGGAGTTGCGGCCCGCCGGCAGCGCGCCGGGGACGGCCTCCGAGCTGTGCTCGTTGCCGAAGCCGGTCTGGTACGCCAGCCCCTCGGCCGTCTTCCTCGCCTGCTCGTTGCCCGTACCTGCCATCGCATGCTCCCGCCGCTCAAGGAATCCTATGCATGACCTTAGGATTGCTGTCGGGGGCCGTCAACGATGGGGGTACCTCCCTGTTCGAGCGAAGCCGAGAACTTGGGGGATCTCCGCCGCTTCGGCCGGATCACGGCGCTCATGTACCGCCGCCCGTGAGGCGGGCAGGATGGTCGGGTGCCGCAGCCGAGTTCCCCTCCCGATCCGCCCGCCGCCGCCCTGCGCCGCGCCCCCGTCCAGCGGCGCAGCGCCCAGCGGCTGGCCAGAATCCTCGACGCCTGTGCCGAAGTGCTGGAGGAGACCGGGTACGAGGACCTGAGCACCCGGGCCGTGGCCGGCCGTGCCGGGGTCCCGATCGGCTCCGTCTACCGCTTCTTCCCCAACAAGCGCGCCATGGCCGAGGCCCTCGCCCGGCGCAATCTCGACGCCTACGCGGACCGCATCACCGCCCGGCTGACCGCCCCGGCGCACACCCCGCTCCCATGGCGCCATGCGATGGATGTGGTGGTCGACGAGTACCTCGCCATGAAGCGGACGGTGCCGGGCTTCGCCCTGGTGGAGTTCACCGTCCCCGCCCCGAGCGCCTCCCGGCAGGCCAACTACGAGGTCGCCGACCGGCTGCTGGCCCTCTTCGCCTGCCCGCTCGGTCTGGACCCCGACGACGAACGGCTGCGCACCGCCTTCCTGGTCGGCGTCGAGACGGCCGACGCACTGCTCCAGCTCGCCTTCCGTACGGATCCGGCCGGCGACCCGGCCCTCGTCAACGAGACCAAGCTGCTGCTGCGGGCCTATCTGGCGCGGTATCTGGACGGGGCGGGCGCGGGGGAGGAGTGAGTGCCGGTGGCGGGCGGCGCGGGTGCGGTGTGCCGGTTGTGCGCACGCACGTCCGGTGAGATCCCTATTGACCTGGGGTTTTGCTCTTATTGCTCGCGCGTCAAGACCTTGTTAACAAAACTTTGCGGGACCTAACGTCGCCTGAACCGCCACCCCCGGCAGATGTTCAAGGGCGAACGTGAGGTAACCCCTAATGCTGACAATCCTCGGATTTGTCATGATCGCCGCCTTCCTGGTGCTGATCATGATGAAGAAGATGTCACCGATGGCCGCGCTGGTGCTGATTCCCGCGCTGTTCTGCGTCCTGGTCGGACAGGGCGCGCACTTGGGCGACTATGTCCTCAAGGGCATCGGCGACCTGGCCCCCACTGCCGCGATGCTGATGTTCGCCATCATCTACTTCGGGGTGATGATCGACGTCGGGCTCTTCGACCCGATCGTCCGCGGCATCCTGAAGTTCTGCAAGGCCGATCCGGTGCGGGTGGTGGTCGGTACGGCCCTGCTCGCCGCGATCGTCTCGCTCGACGGCGACGGCTCCACCACTTTCATGATCACCGTCTCGGCGCTCTACCCGCTCTACAAGCGGCTGAAGATGAGCCTCGTGGTGATGACCGGTGTCGCCGCCACCGCCAACGGCGTGATGAACACCCTCCCCTGGGGCGGCCCGACCGCCCGCGCCGCCACCGCGCTCAAGCTCGACGCCGGTGACATCTTCGTCCCGATGATCCCCGCGCTGGCCGTCGGCCTGGTCGCGGTCTTCGCCCTCGCCTACGTCCTCGGCCGGCGCGAGCGCAAGCGGCTCGGCGTGCTGACCCTCGGCGACCCCGGGCTGGTGACCGAGACCGTGACGGCGAAGGAGTCCGAGCAGGTCCTGGTCGGCGCGGGCACCGGTGGCACGGGCGGCACCCCGGCCGAGGCACGGCGCACCACCGGCGGCGCGGGCACCGGCTCCGACGACGAGCCGGCCGCCGGCTCCGGAGAGCCGGCCGACGACGACGGCCTCCAGGTCCTGGACCCGCAGCGCGCCACCCTGCGCCCCAAGCTCTACTGGTTCAACGCCGCGCTCACCCTCGCGCTGCTCACCCTGCTGATCCTTCAGACGCTGCCGATCCCGGTGCTCTTCCTGCTCGGCGCCGCCCTCGCGCTCACCGTCAACTTCCCGCACATGAAGGACCAGAAGGCCCGGGTCGCCGCGCACGCCGAGAACGTGCTCAACGTCTCCGGCATGGTCTTCGCCGCCGCCGTCTTCACCGGTGTGCTCACCGGCACCGGCATGGTCGAGCACATGGCCCGCTGGCTGGTCAGCGGCATCCCCGACGCGCTCGGCCCGCACATGGGCATCGTCACCGGCATCCTCAGCATCCCGCTGACCTACTTCATGTCCAACGACGGCTTCTACTTCGGCATCGTGCCGATCCTCGCCGAGGCCGGCGCCGCCCACGGGGTCGCGCCCATCGAGATCGCCCGCGCCTCCCTCATCGGCCAGGCCCTGCACATGTCCAGCCCGCTCGTCCCCGCCGTCTACGTCCTCGTCGGGATGGCCAAGGTCGAGTTCGGCGACCACACCAAATTCACCGTCAAATGGGCCGCGCTGACCTCCCTGGTGGTCCTGTGCGCCGGTGTGCTCTTCGGCATCATCTAGATGACCGTCACCCCTACCGCGAGGCCCGGCAGGAGTTGGCTGCTGCGTCTGGTCCTCACCTTCTCCTTCGCGCAAGGAGCGGTGAGCATGGCCAGGCCGGCCGTCTCCTACCGGGCCCTCGCCCTGGGCGCCGACGGACGCGCCGTCGGCGTGATCACGGCCGTCTACGCCCTGCTGCCGCTGCTCGTCGCCGTACCGCTCGGCCGCCGCACCGACCACGGCCGCTGCGCCCCGCTGCTGGTCGTCGGGGTGGCGCTGATCAGCGGCGGCTGCGCGCGCAGCGGCCTGGCCGGAACACTGCCCGCGATGGCCGCCTGGAGCGGGGTGATGGGCCTGGGGCACCTCTGCTTCGTCATCGGCGCCCAGTCCATCGTCGCCCGCCGCAGCGCTGCCGAGGACCGCGACCGCAACTTCGGCCACTTCACCATCGGCGCCTCGCTCGGCCAGCTCATCGGGCCGGTCGCCGCCGGGCTCGTCATCTCCGAGCACGACGGGCGGATGGCCCCGACGAGCGCCACCGCCCTGCTGCTCTCCGGCGCCGTCGCCGCCGTCTCGTACGCCTCGCTCTGGCGGCTCGAACAGCGCGCCGGCACCGCCCCGTCCGGCGCCCCGGCCCCGGCGGGCGGACCGCCGGTCCCGGTCCGCGGCATCCTGCGGACCCGGGGTGTGCCGGCCGGCATCTTCATGAGCCTGGCCGTGCTGTCGGCGACCGACGTCCTCACCGCCTACCTCCCCGTCATCGGCGAGGACCGTGCCATCGCCCCCACCACCATCGGTCTGCTGCTCAGCCTGCGGGCCGCGGCCACCATCGCCTGCCGGCTGGTGATGACGCCGATGATCCGGTGGCTGGGGCGCACCGCGCTGATGGCCGTCAGCTGCGCGCTGGCCGGTGTGCTGTGCGGCGGTCTGCCGGTGCCGGTGCCGGTGTGGGCGCTGGCCGCGATGCTGCTCGCCCTCGGCTTCTGTCTGGGCGTCGGCCAGCCGCTGTCGATGACGACGGTCGTGCAGGCCGCCCCCGAACGGGCCCGCAGTACGGCGCTGGCGCTCCGCCTCACCGGCAACCGCCTCGGCCAGGTCGCCGCCCCGGCCGGCGCCGGACTGCTCGCCGGTGTCGCGGGCACCGCCGCACCCTTCGTCCTGCTCGGCGCGCTGCTGCTGTCCTCCGCCGCGATGGCCGCCCGTACGGGGCGGGCGCGGGGTGGCGGAACCGCAAGCGGCGGCGGGATGGCCACGCCGTCTGAGGAGAAGGAGGAGGAGGCCGGGCCGGGGCGGCTGGGCGAGGGGGCCGGTGCTCAACAGCGGGCCGGTGCTCAACGGGCCCGCTCCAAGGGCCCGTAGGCCCGGTCCACGTTACGTAGGCGACGCACGGGACGTGCGTCGTTCAGCCGCCGCAGCCTTTGATGTCGTCGTCGCAGCCGTCCACGTCCTCCCGGGCGACGGTGTTCAGCCGCCACAGCACGAGGCCGGTGCCGGTCCGCACCGCGTCGACGCGGGCCGTGAAGGGGGCGCCCGGGGGGATGTTGAACTGATCGGCCTCAGGGTCCCCGCAGCCGATTCCGTAGGACTGTTCCGCGCTGCCGCGGGTCAGTGTGAGGGTGACTTCCTGCACGCCGCTGGTGTCGCAGGTGAGGTCGAGGCGGTACCACCGCTTCCCGGGGGCCCGGAAGGTCCTGCGCACTCCGTCGCCAAGGTGCGCGGACCCGGAGTCGGCGCGCTGTGCTGCGCCGCCGTCCTCGTCATAGGCGTCCAAAGCCCGCTCCGCCCGTTGCATGGCGTCGTCGGGCTCCCATGGCTTGCCGCTGTCCGGTGCTCGGCTTCTTCTTCTCCGCGATCGCGGGCCTGGTGCACGCCTTCGCGCTGGCCGGCGCCGAGGGCGTGGCGGCCGGGAAGTTCGTGCCGTTCACGGACGCGATCGTCGGCATCCTGCCGCCGCTCGCCGCGGGCTGGGCACGGGATGCGGACCGCGGGGTCTTCCCCGGCGACCAGGACGACATCGTCATGGAGGCCGCGGGCATCGGCCACATCATCGAGGCGTCCGTGGACCGCGGCATCAACACCGAGGTGCTCGACGCCGTCAAGGGCCTCGCCGACCGGACCATCGCGGCGGGCCACGGCAAGGCGGGATTCCTCAGCATCATCGAGGAAATGCGCAAGCCGTCCGCCAAGAGGTGAGGGCGGGGGCATCTCCTAGGCTCGTGGCCACCGTCACCCCGCAGGGGGTGGCGGGAGCCCTGGCGGCGGAAAACTACCGGCGCTAGTTTGGGGACGGATGACCATTGGCCGCCGCGGGAGGACCACGACGTGAAGCAGCACGACGCGATGTACATCGACGGGAGCTGGCGGCCCGCCGAGGGCAGCGGGACGATCGAGGTCGTCAACCCGGCCGACGGGCGGATCATCGCCACCGTCCCGGCCGGGTCCGCGCAGGACGTGGACGCCGCTGTGCGGGCCGCCCGCGCCGCCCTGCCGGGCTGGGCCGCCACCCCGCCCGGGGAGCGGGCGGACCGGCTGGCGGCGCTGCGCGATCAACTCGTCGCCCGCACCGGGGAGATCGCCGAGACGGTCACCGCCGAGCTCGGCTCACCGCTCGCCTTCAGTACGGCGGTGCACGCCGGGGTGCCGGTCGCGGTCTGCGGCTCCTACGCCGAACTGGCCCGTACGTACTCCTTCGAGGAGACGATCGGCAACTCCACCGTGCTGCACGAACCGGTCGGCGTGGTCGGCGCGATCACGCCGTGGAACTACCCGCTCCACCAGATCGTCGCCAAGGTCGCCCCGGCGCTCGCGGCCGGCTGCACGGTGGTGCTGAAGCCCGCCGAGGACACCCCGCTGGTCGCCCAGCTGTTCGCGGAGTGCGTGGACGCGGCCGGGATACCCGCGGGGGTCTTCAACCTCGTCACCGGCCTCGGACCGGTCGCCGGGCAGGCGCTCGCCGAACACGACGGGGTCGATCTGGTCTCCTTCACCGGCTCGACGGCCGTCGGCAAGCGGATCGGTGCGCTGGCGGGCGCCGCGGTCAAGCGGGTGGCGCTAGAGCTCGGCGGCAAGTCCGCCAATGTCATCCTGCCCGGCGCCGATCTGCCGAAGGCGGTCGCGGTCGGCGTCGCCAACGTCATGGCCAACTCCGGCCAGACGTGCAGCGCCTGGACCCGGATGCTGGTCCACCGGGACCACTACGCCGAGGCGGTGGAGCTGGCGACGGCGGCCGCCGCGAAGTACGTCCCCGGCGAGCGGATCGGCCCGCTGGTCAGCGCCGCCCAGCGGGACCGGGTACGCGGCTATATCGAGCAGGGCATCGCCCAGGGGGCGCGGGTGGTGGCGGGCGGCCCGGAGGCCCCCGACGCCGGCCCCGGCTACTACGTCGCGCCGACCGTCTTCGCGGAGGTCACCCCGGAGATGACCATCGCCCGGGAGGAGATCTTCGGCCCGGTCCTGTCGATCCTGAAGTACGAGGACGAGGACGACGCCGCCCGGATCGCCAACGACACCGTCTACGGCCTGGCCGGCGCGGTCTGGGCGGCCGACGAGGCCGAGGCCGTCGCCTTCGCCCGCCGTCTGCACACCGGGCAGGTCGACATCAACGGCGGCCGCTTCAACCCCCTCGCCCCGTTCGGCGGTTACAAGCAGTCCGGCGTCGGCCGGGAACTGGGCCCGCACGGCCTGACCGAATATCTCCAGACCAAGTCCCTCCAGTTCTGATCCGCCCGGCAGGTGGGGGATGGCCGCTGCCGCCCCCCACCATGCCGCCGCACCGCCCCGCCCGCTGCCCTGCGCACGAGGAGTCCTTGTGGTCCGCGCCGCCGTACTGCCCGCCGTCAACGCCCCCCTCCAGATCACCGGGATCGAGCTGCCCGAGCCCGGCCCCGGCCAGGTCCGGATCCGGCTCGCCGCCGCCGGGGTCTGCCACTCCGATCTGTCGCTGTCCAACGGCACCCTGCGCCAGCCCGCCCCGGCCGTCCTCGGCCACGAGGGCGCGGGCACCGTCACCGCGGTCGGCCCGGACGTGACGACGGTGGCCCCCGGCGACCAGGTCGTCCTCAACTGGGCGCCGTCCTGCGGCGACTGCCACTTCTGCGGACTGTCCGAGCCCTGGCTGTGCGCCCACTCCGGCCTCGCCGCGAACGCCCCGTACGCCCGGCGCGCCGACGATGCCACCGAGCTCTACCCCGGCCTGGGCACCGCCGTGTTCGCCGAGGAGACCGTGGTCTCCGCACGGGCCGCGCTGCCGCTGCCGGCGGGGGTGCCGCTCGCCGATGCCGCGCTGCTCGGCTGCGCGGTGCTCACCGGCTGGGGCGCCGTGCACCACAGCGCCCAGGTGCGGGCGGGGGAGTCGGTCGTGGTCTTCGGCGTGGGCGGGGTGGGCCTGGCCACGCTTCAGGCGGCGCGGATCGCGGGCGCCGGCCCGATCGTGGCGGTGGATGTCTCGCCGGAGAAGGAGGAGCTGGCCCGCTCGGCCGGGGCCACCGAGTTCGTGGTGGCGGGCGAGGACACCGCCAAGCGCATCCGCAAGCTCACCGGCGGCCTGGGCGCCGATGTCGCCGTGGAGTGCGTGGGCCGCGCCGACACCATCCGTACGGCCTGGTCGGCGACCCGCCGCGGGGGCCGTACGACGGTCGTCGGCATCGGCGGCCAGGACCAGCAGGTGTCCTTCTCCGCCCTGGAACTCTTCTACTTCGGCCGCACCCTCTCCGGCTGCGTCTACGGCAACACCGACCCCGCCCGCGATCTCCCGCTGATCGCCACCCACATCCGCTCCGGAGCCCTGGACCTGTCCACGCTCGTCACCGACCGCATCACCCTCGACGACATCCCGGCCGCCTTCGACGCGATGCTGGCGGGGAAGGGCGGGCGGGCGCTGGTGGTGTTCCCGTGAATGTCCTGAGTCGTGATCAAGAAAGCGGCCCGGCAGCCACAATGGGGCGAGCCGCGCAGCGCACGGGGCGGCGCGGCACCGCGGCCGTGACGGAGCCGGCAGCGGGCACGTCCACATAACTGCACAACCGGCGCCCGCCACAGGGGAACGGTCTTTCGGGGCGGGGCAGGCGGGGGCAGGCGGTGGCGGCGCCGCCCCCTGCCCCCGCCCCCGCGTTCAGGCGGCGCGCCGGAAAGTCGTGCTGCGTGGTCCGTTGACGCCGTACCGGCCGGTCGGTACGGTCGCCCGACATCACGGCGCCGCCCCCCTCCCGCCCCGCACCCCTCGGAGTGTGCACGCATGGACACGGCCCCCTCCGCGCCCCACGACAACACCGGTAACCCGCCCTCCGCCCGCAGCCGCCGCAGGGTCGCCACCGCGGCCGCCCTCGCCTCCGCCGTCGAGTGGTACGACTACTTCGTCTTCGGCATCGCCGCCGCGCTCGTCCTCGGCCCGGCCTACTTCCCCTCGGACAGTCCGGCCGCCGGTGTCCTCGCCTCGTTCGCGACCTTCGCGGTGGGCTTCCTGGCCCGTCCCGTCGGCGGGGTGATCGCCGGTCAGCTCGGCGACCGGCACGGCCGTAAGCCCATGCTGGTGCTCGCGCTGACCGTCATGGGGCTGGCCACCACCGCCATCGGCCTGCTCCCCTCCTACGCCACCCTCGGGCTGGCCGCGCCCGTCCTGCTGGTCCTGCTGCGGCTGCTGCAAGGCATCGCGGTCGGCGCCCAGTGGGGCGGCGCGATGCTGATGGCCACCGAATACGCCCCCGAGGGGAAGCGCGGGCTGTACGGCTCGCTGGTGCAACTCGGCGTTCCGCTCGGCGTGATGACCGCCAACTCCGTCTTCCTGCTGGCCGGCGCGGTCACCGACGAGCGGGCCTTCAGCACCTGGGGCTGGCGGCTGCCGTTCCTCGTCGGCGTCCTGGTGCTGCTCCTCGCCCGCTATATCCACACCCATGTCGAGGAGACCCCCGCCTTCCGGGCCGCGGAGGCGCAGCTGGCGGCGACCGAGCGGGCCGCCGCGGCACGCCGTTCACCGCTGCGCGAGATCCTGCGCCACCATCTCCGCACCGTCCTGCTGGCCGGCGGCTCGTTCGCGGTCAACACCGCCACGTTCTACATCCTCATCACCGGCGTCCTGGACTACGCCACCCGCGAGCTGGAGATGCGGCGCACCTCCGTACTGGCCGTCTCGCTGCTGGTCAGCCTCACCCAGCTCGCGCTCATCCCGGCCGCCGCGGCGCTCTCCGACCGGATCGGCCGGCTGCGGGTCTACGCCGCGGGCGCCGTCGGGCTGCTGCTCTGGGCGGTGCCGATGTTCCTGCTGATCGACACCGCGTCGCTGGTGTGGCTGGCCGTCGGCACCTTCGTCGGCAGCTGCTTCCTGAGCATCATGTACGGCCCGCAGGCCGCGCTGTTCGCCGAGCTGTTCACCGCCGAGATGCGCTACACCGGTGCCTCGCTCGGCTACCAGATCAGCGCGATCCTGGGCGGCGGACTCGCGCCGTTCGTGATGGTCCTGCTCCTGGAGGCGACCGGCACCTCGATGGCGGTGGCCGGCTACATCATGGCGCTGTCCGTCATCGCGCTGGTGTCCATTTGGCTGCTGATCCGACGCGCCGGATCAGCGGGGAAGCCCGCCCAGGGGTGACGGCCGGCGGCACCCGGCCGCGCCCCGCCGTACGGTCAGCGGCCCTCCGGCGGCACGAGGTCCGGGTGCTGGAGCGCCAGGCCGTCCACCAGCGCCCGTAGTCCCGTCTCGAACGCGCCCTCGTCCACCTGGCGTTGATGCTCGGCCAGCAGATGTGCCTGGCCCAGGTGGGGGTAGTCGGCGGGGTCGTAGGCGCTCGGGTCGTCGACGAAGCCGCGGGCGAACGAGCCCAGGGCGGAGCCGGCCACGAAGTAGCGGACCATGGCACAGACCCTGGTGGCCTGGGCGGGCGGCCAGCCCGCCTCGACCATCCCGCCGAACGCCGCGTCGGCCATCTTCAGGCCGGCGGGGCGGCGGCCGGGGCCCTGGGCCAGGAACGGCACGATATGCGGATGGGCGGCGAGCGCCGCGCGGTAGGAGCGGGCCCAGTCGAGCAGCCCGGCGCGCCAGTCCGCGCCCGTCTCGAACGCCGACACATCGACCTTGGCGATGACCGTGTCGGCCACCGCGTCGAGGATCTCGTCCTTGGTCGTGAAGTGGTTGTAGAGCGACGGTCCGCTCACGCCGAGCTCCGCCGCCAGCCGCCGGGTGGAGAGCGCCGGGAGCCCCTCGGCGTCGATGAGCGCCAGCGCCGTGGAGACGATGCGCTCGCGGCTCAGAAGGGGCTTGCGGGGTCGGGCCATGCCGCACATAGTAGAGGCTGCCCAGCAAAAACTAGCAGTGCTAATTAACTGTTCTCGTCCACAAGGGGCCCGAGATGAACCTGGAGCTCAGCGCGGAGCAGACCGCGGTACGGCAGCTCGCCAAGGACTTCACCGACCGCGAGATCGCCCCGTACGTCACCGCCTGGGACCGCGCCGAACAGGTCGACCGCGGCATCGTGAAGAAGCTCGGCGGTCTCGGCTTCCTCGGGCTCACCGTCCCCGAGGAGTACGGCGGCTCGGGCGGCGACCACCTCTCCTACGTCCTGGTCACCGAGGAACTGGGCCGCGGGGACTCCTCGGTACGCGGCATCGTCTCGGTCTCCCTGGGGCTGGTGGCCAAGACCCTCGCGGCATGGGGCGACGAGGAGCAGAAGCGGGCGTGGCTGCCGCGGCTCACCTCCGGCGAGGCGGTCGGCTGCTTCGGCCTGACGGAGCCGGGCACCGGATCCGACGCCGCGCACCTCGCCACCCGGGCGGTCCGTGACGGGGACTCCTATGTCATCGACGGCAGCAAGATGTTCATCACCAACGGGACCTGGGCCGATGTGGTGCTGCTCTTCGCCCGCACCGGCGGCGCCCCCGGCCACCAGGGCATCAGCGCCTTCCTCGTACCGGCCGACAGCCCCGGTCTGGAGCGCCGGGAGATCCACGGGAAGCTGGGACTGCGCGGCCAGGCCACCGCGGAGCTGGTCCTGAACGGCGTACGGGTCCCGGCCGCCGCCATGCTCGGCCCCGAGGGCAAGGGGTTCTCGGTCGCGATGTCCGCGCTGGCCAAGGGCCGGATGTCGGTCGCGGCCGGCTGTGTGGGCATCGCCCAGGCCGCCCTGGACGCCGCGCTCGGCTACGCGGGCGAGCGTGAGCAGTTCGGCAAGCCGATCGCCCGGCACCAGCTGGTGCAGGAGCTGATCAGCGATATCTCCGTGGGCGTGGCTGCCGCGCGGCTGCTGACGTGGCAGGTCGCCGATCTGATCGACCGCGGCGAGCCGTTCGCCACCCAGGCGTCCCAGGCCAAGCTCTTCGCCTCCGAGGCCGCGGTGCGCGCCGCCAACAACGCCCTCCAGGTGTTCGGCGGCTATGGCTATATCGACGAATACCCGGTCGGCAAGCTGCTGCGGGACGCGCGGGTGATGACGCTGTACGAGGGCACCAGCCAGATACAGAAGCTGGTCATCGGACGGGCGCTGACGGGGGTTTCCGCCTTCTGAAGCCTTCCGGCCCGTATGCCGACGGGGCCGCCGCTCGCCCGCCGGGCCCTAAGCGCTTGCTCAGCGGCGCGATATGGTGTTCGATCCGTCAGAGGAGGGTCCCTGGCGGGTCGAGGAGCGGGGTGCGCGATGGGTGCGGCGGCGGAGCGGGCCAAAGAGGAGAACGAGGAATGGGCCGGGGTGACCCCGGATGCCGCGCGACGGCTGGTCAGCGCCGCCGTCGAGGCATTCGCCGAACGCGGCTACCACGCCACCACCACCCGTGACATCGCCGGCCGCGCCGGGATGAGCCCGGCCGCCCTCTACATCCACTACAAGACCAAGGAAGAGCTGCTCTACCGCATCAGCGGCATCGGCCACGAGAAGGCGCTGCGCATCATGGGCGCCGCCGCCGAGGCCCAGGGCAGCGCCGCCGACCGGCTCCGTGACGCCGTCCGCACCTTCGCCCGCTGGCACGCGGAGCACCACACCACCGCCCGGGTCATCCAGTACGAACTCCAGGCGCTGAGCCCCGAGCACTACACCGAGATCGCCGGACTGCGCCGCCGGACCGACCGGTTGCTGCGGCAGATCATCCAGGACGGCGCGGACAGCGGCGAGTTCCGGGCCGATGACGTGCCGGGCACCACTCTCGCGGTGCTGTCGCTGTGTGTGGACGTGGCCCGCTGGTTCACCGCGGACGGCCCGCGTACGCCCGACGAGGTCGGCACGCTGTACGCCGACCTCGTCCTGCGCATGGTGGGTGCGCCGGTCGCCTAGGGTGCGCCGCCGCCCGGCCCCGGCGCCGGCCGGGGTCGGCGCCCCGCTCACGGAGCGCTCACAGATAGAAGCGGCTGACCGTCTCCGCGACGCAGACCGGCTTGTCGCCGCCCTCGCGTTCGATCGTCACGACCGTGGCCAGCTGGACGCCGCCGGACACCTCGGTCACCTCCGCGATCCTGGCCGTCGCGCGCAGCCGCGAGCCGACCGGCACGGTGGCGGGGAAGCGGACCTTGTTGGTGCCGTAGTTGATGCCCATCTTCACGTTCTCGACCCGCATCAGCTGCGGGACGAGGGCGGGCAGCAGCGACAGCGTCAGATAGCCGTGCGCGATGGTGGTGCCGAACGGGCCGGCCGCGGCCTTCTCCGGGTCCACATGGATCCACTGGTGGTCGCCGGTGGCCTCCGCGAACTGATCGATCCGCTTCTGGTCGATCTCCAGCCAGTCGCTGGTGCCCAGCTCCTCGCCGACCGCGGCCCGCAGTTCGTCGAGCGATCCAAACACTCGGGGCTCTGCCATCTCTCGTCTGCCTCCTCGGGGTCCGTCCGCCGTTGGCGCGCATCGGCCGACGCTTACTAAGCGCTTGCTCAGAATGCGGAGTGCGAGCCCCCGCTGTCAATGGCCGGACACCGCAGCCCCACGGAGATCGGAGAGACACCGCATAGGGTTGAACCGTGCCCCAGCTTCCGTACAAGGTTCATGAGCTCTCCGTAGGCCAGCTCTCCGCGCGTAGTGGCGCCGCGGTGTCCGCGCTGCACTTCTACGAGTCCAAGGGGCTGATCAGCAGCACCCGGACGGCGGGCAATCAGCGCCGCTACAGCCGTGACGCACTGCGCCGGGTCGCCTTCGTACGGGCGGCGCAGCGGGTCGGCATCCCGCTCGCGGTGATCCGCGACGCGCTGGCGGAGCTGCCCGACGAGCGCACCCCCAACCGCGCCGACTGGGCCCGGCTCTCCGAGGTATGGCGCTCCGAACTGGACGAGCGGATCAGTCAACTCGTCGAGCTGCGCGACCGGTTGACCGACTGCATCGGCTGTGGCTGCCTCTCGCTGGAGAAGTGCGCGCTGTCCAATCCGTACGACAACCTCGGCGAGCAGGGGCCCGGCGCGCGGCGGCTGCGGGTCGACCGGAGCGCCAAGGACCCGGAGGGGGCACAGCGGCGCGCCGGCGTTCGTCACCACACGGACGGGGTCCGTCCCGCCCACGGGCGGGCCTGCTCCAGCTGCGCCGACAGCGCGATCAGGGTGGCCTCGTCGCCGTAGCGGCCGGCCAGCATCACCCCGATCGGCAGCCCTGCGGCGTTCCACTGCAACGGGACGTTCACCGCGGGCTGGCCGGTGGCGTTGTAGAGCGCGGTGAACGGGGTGAACGCGCCGAGGGCGTCGAACTCGGCCTGCGGATCGGCGTCGTTGCGCAGCGCACCGACCTCGGCCGGCGGCGCGGCCAGGGTTGGCGAGAGGATCACGTCATAGCCGCCCGCCGGCATCAGACCGTCGGCCAGGGACTGGGCGAGCATCCGGAAGGCGTACAGCGAGCGGGTGAAGTCCGTACCGGAGACCTCGGCGCCGCGGTCGCGCAGATAGCGGGTGAGCGGCATCAGCAGCTCCTCGCCGCCCGGCGGCACGGGGCGGCTCGCGGCCAGCACCGACCAGACGCGGGTGAAGGCGAGCAGCACGCCCTCGTCGGCGGGCAGCGTCAACTCCTCGACCTCATGGCCGAGTCCGGTCAGCAGGGCGGCGGTGTCGGTGGTGGCGGTACGGCAGTCGGGGTGGACCTCGATGCCGGGGACGGGCGCCTCGGTGAGGCAGGCGATCCGCAGCTGTCCCGGGTCGCGGAGGGCGTGATCGGCGAAGGTCTCCCCGGGCGGCAGCGACGGCGCCGCGAACGGGTCGCCGGGCATCGGTCCCGCCAGCACGTCCAGCAGGGTGGCCGCATCGGCGACCGTACGGGCCAGGGGGCCCGCGGTGGCCAGGCCCGAGACATCGTGCAGCAGCGGGCCACCGCTGATCCGGCCGCGGCTGGGCTTGATGCCGAAGAGCCCGCAGACCGAGGCCGGTATCCGGATCGAGCCGCCGCCGTCGCTGGCGTGTGCGACGGGCGCCAGGCCCCCCGCCACGGCCGCGGCGGCCCCGCCGCTGGAACCGCCCGCCGAGCGCGCCAGGTCCCACGGGGTGCGGGCGGGCGGGGCGAGGCCGTTCTCGGTGTAGCAGGGCAGTCCGAATTCGGGGGTGTTGGTCTTGCCGAGCAGCACCGTGCCGCCCGCCCGCAGCTTGCCGACCAGATGGTCGTCGATCGCCGGCACATGCTCGGCCAGCGCCCGGGAGCCCATCGTGCAGCGCACCCCCGCGACCTGGTTGAGGTCCTTCACCGGCACCGGAACGCCGTGCAGCGGCGGGAGTTCACGGCCCTCGCGGCGGGCCGTGACGGCCTCGCTCTCCGCGTCGGCGGCCTGTTTGCGGGCGATGTCGGGGGTACGGGTGAGGAAGGCGCCGAGTGTGTCGTCGAGCCGCTCGATCCGCGCGAGATAGTGCTCGGTGAGGTCCACCGGGGAGAGCTCCCCGGACCGTATTTCCCGGGCCTGCTCCAGCGCGGTCAGATCGTGCAGTTCGGCCATGGACGTCCACCCTCTCCTACCGACGCCCGCGCGACCCTGGTGCCGCCCGGGCAGGAGGACCGACGCCCCCCGGGCGCGCTGCCGGTGCGGGTGGTCGGCCCGTGGACAGTTGTTTCAGTTCGCGGGGCGGTTCGTAAAGGCCCCTATTTGAACGGGATGCCCAACGGTGGGCGGCCTGCGCCCGTTGCCCCGTGCGCCGTGGAGGCCGCGGGCGCGTGGGCTCCGGGGGCCGCCCCACTGTTGGGCGACCCGGCCGGGCGCCCCCGTCACGCGGAGGCGCCCGGGTGTCGTGCGAGGGGGCGGTCAGGCCGCCGCGAAGGCGCCTGCCCCGTGGATGCGGCCCGCGGCGGTGAGGGCCTCAGGGGTCAGTACGGAGACCGGGGCCAGGACGCCGCACTCGCGGCAGGCCGGGCCGGTGGCGGGGGAGTCCGCGGACTCCGGGGGCCAGGCGAAGCGGGTGCCGCCGCACACGGGGCAGTCGCGGCGGGGCCGGCCGGCCTCCATGGCCGCGATCATGCGGCGCAGCACCACCGAGAGACGGGCCGCGGGGTGCCGTTGCGGTGACTCGCACGGCACGATGTCGCAGCCGCCCCAGGTCCGCCGGTGCCACTCGTCGAGGGCGCCGGGCTGGCGGATGCCGTGGTGTTTCTCCTTGCGGCGCCGGGCGGCGCACTCCTCCTCGTACGCGAGCCAGAGCGCACGGGCCTCCTCCAGCTCGGCGAGCGCGGCCATCAGCCGCTCCGGATCGGGATCGCGGTCCTGGGTCGCGATACCGGCCCGGGTGCACAGATGGTGCCAGGTCGCCCGGTGCCCGTAAGGGGCGAAGCGTTCAAGGCACTTGCGCAGGGCGGTGCGTCGCTGTGTCGCGACGAGTCGTGGATTGCGGACCTGTTCTGCGAGGGCTCTGAAACCGGCCATTTCATCCCACCTCCGTGGGGAGGACCCGACTGGACGGGGATGGGACGTAACCGATCACCACCTGGATCCATCGAACTTTCGTGCGGTTTTGTTGGCGATGTTCCGAGGTGTCGCCGCGGCGCGGGTCCGATCTTCGGGCGGAAGAACAAAAGTTGACTGTTGTTCATCTTCCGGCCGGGGATAACCGCCGGTAACGTCCCGCCCGCCCTCCCCAAGGGGACCCCCATCGAGGAGCTGCAATGCGACGACGTACCGGAAGGTTCAGGACTGCCGCCGCGGCAGCCCTGTTCGCCTTGGGCGCCACGCTCTTGGCACCGCCCCCCACCGCGGCCGCCGCGCCGCCGGACGCCCAGGACTACTGCCAGGGCCGGTGCGGCGACATCCTGCCGCCCGGTGCCACCGGCAACGCCACCCTGGTGGAGATCCTCGGCAACAAGCTGTTCGGCACCCACCCCGAGCACTCCACCGACCAACTCGCCCCCTACGGCGCGCTGGCGAGCGGCTATCAGTCGCTCACCGACGACACCCTCGGCAACTTCTTCAACGACGCCTCCTTCGGCGTCCCCGCGGACCAGGTCGGCAAGGTCAGCACGCCCCGCAACGATGTGACCATCACCCGCGACAAGAAGACCGGCGTCCCGCACATCAAGGGCACCACCCGCTACGGCACCGAATTCGGCGCCGGCTACGCCGCGGGCCAGGACCGGCTCTGGCTGATGGACCTCTTCCGCCACATCGGCCGCGGCGAACTGACCTCGTTCGCCGGCGGCGCGCTCGCCAACCAGGGGCTGGAGCAGCAGTTCTGGCCGCAGGCGCCGTACACCGAGGACGATCTCCAGGCCCAGGTCGAGCGCATCCGGGACACCAACGGCGAGCGCGGCAAGCTGGCCATGCAGGACGCCCAGGCTTACGTCGACGGGATCAACGCCTACCGCGAACAGTCCAAGAACGGCCGCTACTTCCCCGGCGAGTACGTGCTCACCGGTCATGTCGACGCCATTACCAACGCCGGTGAGATCCAGCCCTTCAAGCTCACCGACCTGATAGCCCTGGCCTCCGTCGTGGGCGGTCTCTTCGGCAACGGCGGTGGCGGCGAGGTCCCCTCGGCCCTGGCGCTGCTCTCCGCCCAGCAGAAGTACGGCGTCGAGAAGGGCACCGAGGTCTGGGAGTCCTTCCGGGAGCGCAACGACCCCGAGGCCGCCAAGACCCTGCACGACGGCAGCAGTTTCCCGTACGCCGTGAAGCCCGCCAAGGCCAAGGGCACGGCGCTGCCGGACCGCGGCTCGGTCACCCCCGAGCCGCTGGTCTTCGACCGCGCCGGCGCGGCCACCACCAAGAGCGGGACGCCGCCCCGGGACCCGGTCAAGGCGCCCAGGAAGTACAAGAAGCTGGAGGGCCTCTTCAAGGACGGGGTGCTGCCCGACGGGAGCTTCGATCCCACCCAGCACCGCGGGATGTCCAACGCCCTGCTGGTGTCCGGCAAACACTCCGCGAGCGGCCACCCGGTCGCCGTGTTCGGGCCGCAGACCGGCTACTTCGCGCCCCAGCTGCTGATGCTCCAGGAGATCCAGGGGCCCGGCATCAGCGCCCGCGGCGCCTCCTTCGCGGGCGTCGGGATGTACGTCCAGCTCGGCCGCGGTCAGGACTATTCCTGGAGCGCCACCTCCGCCGGCCAGGACATCACCGACACCTTCGCGGTCGAGCTGTGCAACGCGGACGGTTCCGCGCCCACCAAGGACTCCACCTCCTACCGCTACCGCGGTGCGTGCGTCCCCATGGAGAAGCTGGAGCGCACCAACTCCTGGAAGCCCACCATCGCCGACCCCACGGCGGCCGGCTCCTACCGGATGCAGGTCTTCCGGACCAAGTACGGGACCGTCACCCACCGCGCCACCGTCGACGGCAAGCCCGTCGCCTACACGGCACAGCGCTCCACCTACCGCCACGAGGCCGACTCGATCATCGGCTTCCAGATGTTCAACGACCCGTCGTACGTGCGGGACGCCAAGACCTTCCAGAAGGCCGCCGAGCACATCGGCTACGCCTTCAACTGGTTCTACGCCGACTCCCGCGACATCGCGTACTACAACAGCGGCCTCAACCCGGTCCGCAACCCCGACGTCGATCCGGCCCTGCCCGTCAAGGCGGACGACGCCTACGAGTGGAAGGGCTACGACCCCGCGACCAACACCACCGAGTACACCCCGCCCGCCCAGCACCCGCAGTCCGTCAACCAGGACTACTACATCTCCTGGAACAACAAGCAGGCCAAGGACTACGACTCGGCGGGCTACGGCAACGGCTCGGTGCACCGCGGCAATCTGCTGGACGACCGGGTGCGCGCGCTGACGGAGGACGGCGGGGTGACCCGGGCGTCGCTGACCCGTGCCATGGGGGAGGCCGCCGTCACCGACCTGCGCGGTGAGGACGTGCTGCCGGAACTCCTGCGGGTCCTCAACAGCAAGCCCGTCACCGACCCGAAGCTGAGGACCGCGGTCCAGCAGTTGGAGGCATGGCGCAAGGACGGCGCCCAGCGGCGGGAGACCGCCGCGGGCTCGCACACCTACACCCACCCCGACGCGGTACGCCTGATGGACGCCTGGTGGCCGCTGATGACGGAGGCCGTCTTCAAGCCGGGCCTCGGCGGTGACCTCTACGACGCACTGCGCGCCAACCTCGGCATCGACGAATCACCGTCAGCCGGCCACGGCCCGACCGGGGCGCACGCCGGATCGGCCTTCCAGTACGGCTGGTGGAGCTACGCGGACAAGGATCTGCGGGCGGTGCTCGGCGACAAGGTGGCGGGGCCGCTCGGCCGGCCGTTCTGCGGCGGCGGTGAGCTGTCCGCCTGCCGCGACACCCTGCTGGCCACGCTCCAGCAGGCGAGCGGGAAGACGGCCGAGCAGGTCTACCCCGGCGATGACAGCTGCAAGGCCGGCGACCAGTGGTGCGCGGACGCGATCATCCACCGCACGGTCGGCGGCCTGACCCACGGCACCATCAGCTGGCAGAACCGGCCCACCTATCAGCAGGTGGTGGAGTTCCCCGCCCACCGGTAGACGGAAGGCGGCGCCGGCGAGGCCCCGGGGCGGGTGACCCCGGGGCCTTCGTGCGCGCCCCGCCGGGTGCGTTCGCGCGCCCAACTCCCGTGCCAGGAACGCCGACTGCCCTCGGGGCGGCTTTCCCTTGGGGTTATGCTTCAGGGTTCTGAACTTCAGGGGAGGGGAAAGCGAGGCATGGCCTTGTCAGGTCCGCAGCAGTACCCGACGGAGCTGCTGGATACCACCATGGACCAGCTGCGCACACTGATCGTCGTCCACGAGGCGGGTACCGCGCTGGGCGCCGCCCGCCGGCTGGGCCGCGAACAGTCCAGCGTGCAGAAGCAGCTGGACACCATGAACCGCACCTTCGCCGCCCTGTGCGGCGAGGAACTGGTCCTCAAGCAGGGGCGGGGCCGGGACGCCCTGTTCACCGCTACCGGGGAGGCGCTGGTCGGGCTGGCGCGCCGCACGCTGGGGGAGTGGACGGACGGGGTGCACGACGCCCGCCGCCGGCTCGGCCGGACGCTCTCCGTCGGCACCACCCGCTATACGCTCGGCTTTCTGCTGGACGCGGTGGAACGGGTCACCGAGGACTACGAGCGCGACGACGTCGATCTGAAGGTCACCCATGTCCGCACCGGCGACCTCTTCACCAAATTGCGCTCCAAGGAGCTCGATCTGGTCTGCGGCAGCGTCGTGGTCACCGAGCGGGACGAAGCGGAACTGCTGGCTCCGTACGAGGTGATGGAGTGGCGGCGCAGCGGGCTGTCGCTGCTGACGAACCTGCCGCCGGAGCGGCTCCCCGGCACCTCCTTCGGTGCGCGGGACCTGCCCCGGCTGCCGCTGGTCGTCTCGGCGGGCGGGCTGATCGGCCGCTTCCTGACCGCCTGGTACGGCCCCGACTACCGCCAGCGGCTCTCCATCGCGGCCGAGATCGAGGCCGCGCACTACGGCTTCGAGCTGCTGCGGTCCGGGGTGGTGAGCGGCGCGATGCTGGTCACCCGGGGCATCGGGGAGGCGGCGGCGGACGGCCGCCTCCCGGAGGCCGGCGGGCTGCGCACCCTGGAACTCGTCGGCGAGGTGGGCCCCAAAACGGAGGTGCTGGTCGGTGTGTTCACCCGCCGCGGCGAGCGGGACTCCTACGCCCCCGGCCACCCCCTCAACCTCCTGTGGGACGCGCTCTCCCGGGAGAGCGGCCGGTGGTGGCTGAGCTCGTGAGCCGGGCTCAGACGAGGTCCCGCTCCCGGGTCTCCGGCAGCGCCAGGACGCACAGCAGCGACACGGCCGCCATCGCGCTGACGTACCAGCCCACCGACGCCGAGCCGTACGCCGACTGGAGCCGGGTGGCGACCAGCGGAGCCACCGCGCCGCTCAGGACACCGCCCAGGTTGTAGGCCAGCGAGGCGCCCGAGTACCGCACCCGTGCGCTGAACAGCTCCGGCAGATAGGCGCCCATCGGGCCGTACACCACCCCCATGCAGAACAGCGCGCCACCGATGCCGAGGACGATCAGCACCGGCTGTCCGGTGTCCAGCAGCGGGAAGAGCACCGGCCCCCACACCGCCGCGAGGACGCTGCCGGCCAGGACCGGCCCGCGGCGGCCGGCGCCGTCGGAACGGGTGGCGGCGAGCCAGGTGTAGCACGGACTTACGGCCCACCCGGTCGCCGAAGTGGCCGAAAAGCACCGAGCCGAGCGGCCGCGCGGCGAACGCCACCGCATAGGTGGAGAACGAGGCCAGGGTGGCGTTGACCGGGTCGAGGGTCGGGAAGAACGCCTGGTTGAGGACGAGCGCGGCGGCCGTCCCGTAGATGTAGAAGTCGTAGAACTCGATGGCCGTCCCGATGAACGAGGCCACCGCCACCCGGCGCAGGCTCTCGCCGCCGGCGGCCGCCCCGTGCGTCGTCGCCGGAGCGTCGTCCGGTCGCTGCGCTGCTGTCGCGTCTTTGCTCACCAGCGCACTTTCCGGCCCGGTGGCGGAGCCGGTCAAGAGGCGAAAGGGCCGGCCCCGGTTCAGGGGACGGGGCCGGCCACGTGACGGCACCGGCCCAACGCCCTTACGGGTACCGCAGATACCGCCGCCGCACCGTACGGAACCGCTTCAGGTCCTCCTGCCAGGCGGCCACGATCTCGTCCGGTCCGGCGCCCGCGTCGGTCATCGTCCGGACCACCGCGGAGCCGGTCAGCCGGTCGATGCCGTGGTCCGGCCGCCAGGCGAAGCCGGGCCAGACCCGCCTGGCGGTCACCAGGAGGCCGATGCCGGTGCGCACCGGGTCGAAGGCCGCGCGGTCGTGGACGTGGAGCTGTACCCCGCCGATCGTCTTGCCCTGGAACTTGGAGAAGGTGGGGGCGAAGTATGCCTCCCTGAAGTGCACCCCGGGCAGGGCCAGTCCGGTGGCGGCCGCGGCCCAGTGCCGGTCGATGCCGTCGGCGCCCAGCAGCTCGAAGGGGCGGGTGGTGCCGCGTCCCTCGGAGAGGTTGGTGCCCTCGAAGAGACAGGTGCCGGAGTAGACCAGGGCGGTGTCGGGGGTGGGCATGTTGGGGCTCGGCGGGACCCAGGGCAGCCCGGTGGCGTCGAAGAAGTCGGTGCGCCGCCAGCCCGTCATCCGCACGGTCTCCAGCTCCACCGGGCGCCCGGCGGCCTGCGGCACGAACTCGCCGTTGAACAGCAGCGCCAGCTCCGCCACGGTCATCCCGTGCGCCTGCGCGATCGGCTCCCGGCCGACGAACGAGGCATACGCCTTGTCGAGCACCGGGCCGGTGGCCGAGCGGCCGGTGACCGGGTTCGGGCGGTCGAGGACCAGGAAGCGCTTGTCGGCCAGGACGGCCGCCACCATGCAGTCGTACAGCGTCCAGATGTAGGTGTAGAAGCGGGCGCCGACGTCCTGGATGTCGAAGACGACGGTGTCCACACCGGAGGCGGTGAAGATGTCGGCGAGGGCCCGGCCGCTCTTGTTGTAGGTGTCGTAGACCGGCAGGCCGGTGGCCGGATCGTCGTAGCGGCCCTCGGAGCCGCCGGCCTGTGCGGTGCCCCGGAAGCCGTGCTCGGGGCCGAAGACGGCGGTCAGCCGCACCCGGTCGTCGGCGTGCATCACATCCACGATGTGCCGCAGATCCGGGGTGACGCCGGTGGGGTTGGTGACGATGCCGACCCGGTGGCCGTCCAGGAGGCGGTAGCCGTCGGCGGCCAGCCGGTCGAAGCCGGTGCGCACCCGCCGCCCGCCGCCGTGCGCCGGCGGCGCGGCACCGGCGGGTCCGGCCCCCGCGGCCAGGGCCGCCCCGGCCGCACCGGTCGCCGCCAGCCGCCCGAGCAACAGTCGTCTCGACAGAGCCATCCGCACACCTCCGTGATCGGAAATCCACCGGGTACCTGTCGTGCGCACGCTGAGGCTGGACCCTAGCCCGGCCCGGGGCATCCCGGAACAGGGCGGGCCGAGGCGGAAAGGACTCTTCCGTCAGGACATACCGACTGGTTAGTCTGCCGTCAGCCGAACCGACGTGACCGAGGGAGATCCAGCGTGGCAGCCGTACGGGACAAGACCGTGGTCGTGACCGGGGCGGGCGGGGGGATCGGCGCCGCGCTGGCCCGCCGGTTCGCCGCCGAGGGCGCCCGGGTCGTGGTCAACGATCTGGACGAGGCCAAGGCGAAGCGGACCGCCGACGAGATCGGGGCGCTCGCGGTCGCCGGTGACGCCTCGGCCGTCGTCCCGGCCGCCCGCGAGGCGCTCGGCGGCGGTATCGACATCTTCTGCGCCAACGCCGGGGTCGGCACCGGCGGCGGGCCCGACGCGCCCGACGAGGACTGGGCGCTGGCCTGGGACGTCAATGTCATGGCGCATGTCCGGGCGGCCCGGGAGCTGGTGCCGGAGTGGCTGGCGCGCGGCAGCGGCCGCTTCATCTCCACGGTGTCCGCCGCCGGTCTGCTCACCATGGTCGCCGCCGCCCCGTACAGCGTCACCAAGCACGGTGCCTACGCCTTCGCCGAGTGGCTCTCGCTGACCTACCGGCACCGCGGTATCGACGTCCACGCCATCTGCCCCCAGGGCGTCCGCACCGACATGCTGGCCGCCACCGGGACCGCCGGGGACCTCGTGCTCACCCCGACCGCCGTGGAGCCCGAGGACGTGGCCGAGGCGCTCTTCGCGGCCATGGCGGAGGGCCGCTTCCTGGTCCTGCCGCACCCGGAGGTCGCGGACTACTACACCGCGCGCGCCGCCGAACCCGACCGCTGGCTCGGCGGGATGAACCACCTCCAGCGGAAGCTGGAGCAGGCCGAGGGCCGCTCCTAGGTCCTGTCGTCAAACTCGCGGCAGGCGGGAGTTTGACGACAGGACCTAGCAGGTGGGGTGGCGGCTTCGGCCGGCCCCCCCACCCCACCCAGCCGTTTCCCCGCAGGGATGATCGGGCGATCAGGAAGAAAGGGCCGCACCTCGATGACCTCCTACCAGGACAAGCCGTGGCTGGCACAGCTCACCGACGCCCAGCGCGCCCCCGTGCAGCCGCCTCCCTCGGCGCTGCACGCCTTCCGGGCCGCGGTGGGCAGCGTCCCCGACCGTACGGCGCTCGCCTACTTCGACGGCCGGCTGTCCTACGCCGAGACCGACGCGCTCTCCGACGGCATCGCCGCCCACCTCGCCGAGCGCGGCTTCCGGCGCGGCGACCGGGCCGCGGTGATGCTCCAGAACACCCCGCACTTCGTGCTCGCCCTGCTCGGCGTGTGGAAGGCGGGCGGGGTGGTGGTGCCCGTCAACCCCATGTACAAGTCCGCCGAGATGCGGCACATCCTGGACGACGCCGAGGTCACCGCCGTCATCTGCGCCGACCGCACCTGGGACGGCTTCCTGCGGGGCACCGCCGCCGGGGCGCCGTCCGTACGGATCGTGCTCACCGCCCACGAACGGGATCTCCAGACCCGCGACGACCGGCGAGTGCTGCACGGTGAGCGGCTCGGGCCGCAGCAGGACGCCGACGATCTGCTGACCGTGGCGCGCACCGCCGGCCCGATACGGGTGGCGCCCGCCGACCCGGAGCTCACCGCCGGCGACCTCGCGCTGATCAGCTACACCTCGGGCACCAGCGGCACCCCCAAGGGCGCGACCAACACCCACGGCAACATCACCTACAACGCCGAACGCCAGCGCACCGGCCTGGGCCTGCCCGACGGCGCCACCTACTTCGCCCTCGCCCCGCTCTTCCACATCACCGGCATGGTCTGCGAACTGGCGGCCTGTATCGCCAACCAGGGCACCCTGGTGCTCGCCCACCGCTTCGAGGCGGGCGTCGTCCTGGACGCCTTCCTGGAGCACCGCCCCGCCTATACGGTCGGCCCCTCGACCGCCTATATGGCGCTGATGGCCCACCCCGAGGTCACCCGCGACCACTTCGCGTCCTTCCGGACCATGTCCTCCGGCGGTGCGCCGCTGCCGCCCGCCCTCGTCGAGAAGTTCCGTACCGGTTTCGGGCCGTATGTCCACAACGGCTACGGCCTGACCGAGTGCACCGCGCCCTGCGCCAGCGTCCCGCCGGGCCGGGAGGCGCCGGTCGACAAGGTCTCCGGCACGCTCGCCGTCGGTGTGCCCGGCCCCGACACCGTCGTCCGGATCATCGGCGAGGACGGCCGGGACCTGCCGTTCGGCGAGCCCGGCGAGATCGCGGTGCGCGGCCCGCAGGTCGTCCCCGGCTACTGGCGCCGCCCGGACGCCACCGCCGAGGCCCTCCCGGACGGCGAGCTGCGCACCGGCGACATCGGCTTCATGGACCGCGACGGCTGGCTCTATGTCGTCGACCGCAAGAAGGACATGATCAACGCCTCCGGTTTCAAGGTGTGGCCGCGCGAGGTCGAGGACGTGCTCTACAGCCATCCCGCGGTGCGCGAGGCGGCGGTGGTCGGGGTGCCCGACGCCTACCGCGGCGAGTCGGTGAAGGCGTATGTCAGCCTGCGCCCCGGCACCGCGGCGGAACCCGCCGAGCTGGCCGCCTACTGCAAGGAACGGCTGGCCGCGTACAAATATCCCCGTGCGGTGGAGATCCTGGCCGAGCTTCCGAAGACCACGAGTGGCAAGATCCTCCGACGGGAGCTGCGCCACCGCGCATGACTAAGCACGAAGGACAGGTGAGGGCGATGGCCGGCACGAAGGACGGCAACGGCAACGGCGGTGCGAAGCCGGTGGCCCAGCGGCTGCTGGCCACCGCCACCCGGCTCTTCGCGGAGCAGGGCTACGACCGCACCTCCGTCCAGGAGATCGTCGATGCGGCGGGTGTGACCAAGGGCGCCCTCTACCACTACTTCGGCTCCAAGGACGATCTGCTGCACGAGGTCTACGGCCGGGTGCTGCGGCTCCAGCAGGAGCGGCTCGACCACTTCGCGGACGCCGACGCGCCGGTGGAGCAGCGACTGCGGGACGCCGCGGCCGATGTCGTCGTCACCACCATCGAGAACCTCGACGACACCAAGATCTTCTTCCGCTCGATGCACCAGCTGAGCCCGGAGAAGGACAAGCAGGTACGCGCCGAGCGGCGGCGCTACCACGAGCGGTTCCGGGCCCTGATCGAGGAGGGGCAGCGCACCGGCGTGTTCGCCGCCGACATCCCCGCCGACCTCGTCGTGGACTACCACTTCGGCTCGGTGCACCACCTGGGCACCTGGTACCGCGAGAACGGGCCGCTCAGCCCGCAGCAGGTCGCCGACCACCTCGCCGATCTGCTGCTGCGGGCCCTGCGGCCGTGAGTCACGGCGCCGGGGTGCGGCGCTGCTCACACAGGTGCGCCTGATCGCGCAGCGGGCCTTGACCACGTCTCCTGGAATTTGTTGGATTGCGCGCAAGACCAGTGGGCATGCGCCCCGGGGCCATGAGACTCAGGGGGCGGTCACGGTCAAGGGCTGTCCTCATCCCGCACCCGTAACCTAAGGTATGGATAGTACTGCTATCTATCGAGTGGGTGCCCTTTGCCTGAAGTGACACTTTTTCTCCGGGAGTACGCACGGACGAGCCGGGAGGTGGGGGCGATCGCTCCCAGCGGCCCCCGGCTCGGCAGGGCCCTCACCCGCTATGTGATCCCCAGCCCCGGCAGCGCCCGCGCGGTCCTCGAGGTGGGGCCCGGCACCGGGGCGGTGACCCGCCATATCGCCGGCTCGCTCGGCCGGCACGACACCCTCGACCTGGTCGAGGCCAACCCGCGCTTCGTCGATCTGCTGCAAGGTGCCTACGGCAACGACCCGCGGCTCCAGTTCCGCACCGGCCTGGTGCAGGACCACGAGCTGGGCAGTTACGACACCATCGTCTGCGGTCTGCCGTTCGCGAACTTCGACGCCCCGACGACCGCGGACATCTTCGACCGGCTGCTGGGCGCCCTGCGGCCCGGCGGCACGCTGTCCTTCTTCGGGTATGTGGGCGGGGCGCGCATGCGCCGCACCTTCACCGGGCGGGCGGGGCGCGAACACGTCCTCGACGGGCAGAACACCCTGCGCCGGATATTGGAGCGGCACACCTTCCGTACGGAACTGGTGCTGGGCAACCTGCCACCGGCCCGGGTGCACCACCTGGCACCGGTCAGCGCTCCCGTACAACCGGCGTGAGGCCGCGCCGGCACCCACCCGCAGACGTTCCCCCGGGCGATGCCGGACAGGCATCACGGCATCGCCCGGACGGCCCCGAGCGCCGGCACCCCTGATCCGGGGGCCGGCGCTCGGCTCCTTTCGGCGGCGGCCGGCCGGGGCCGTCACGCCCACTTTCGCTACAGGTAGCGCTTCAACTCCCGCCGCGCCAGCGACCGTTGGTGCACCTCGTCCGGGCCGTCGGCCAGCTGGAGCGTACGGGCCCCGGCCCACAGCTCGGCCAGCGGGAAGTCCTGGCTGACCCCGCCCGCGCCGTGCAGCTGCACCGCCTTGTCGAGGATGTCCACGACCGTGCGCGGGGTGGCGATCTTGATGGCCTGGATCTCGGTGTGCGCGCCCTTGTTGCCGACGGTGTCCATCAGCCAGGCGGTCTTCAGCACCAGCAGCCGCAGCTGCTCCACCGCCACCCGGGCGTCCGCGATCCACTCCTGGACCACGCCCTGCTGGGCCAGCGGCTTGCCGAAGGCCGTACGGCTCACCGCGCGGCGGCACATCAGCTCGATGGCGCGCTCGGCCATCCCGATCAGCCGCATGCAGTGGTGGATCCGGCCGGGGCCGAGCCGGGCCTGGGCGATGCCGAAACCGCCGCCCTCCTCGCCGATCAGATTGCCCGCCGGCACCCGTACGTCGTGGAAGACCACCTCGGCGTGGCCGCCGTGCCAGTGGTCCTCGAAGCCGTAGACCTGCATCGCCCGCTTGACCTCGACGCCGGGGGTGTCACGCGGCACCAGGATCATCGACTGCTGGCGGCGGATGTCCGGGCCGTCCGGGTCGGTCTTGCCCATCACGATGAAGATCTGGCACTGCGGGTTCATCGCGCCGGAGATGTACCACTTGCGGCCGTTGATGACGTAGTCGTCGCCCTCACGGTCGATCCGGGTCTCGATGTTGGTGGCGTCCGACGAGGCCACCTCCGGCTCGGTCATCGCGAACGCCGACCGGATCTCGCCGGCCAGCAGCGGCTCCAGCCACTGCTTCTTCTGCGCCTCGTTGCCGAACTGCGCCAGCACCTCCATGTTGCCGGTGTCCGGCGCCGCGCAGTTCAGCGCGGTGGGCGCCAGCTGCGGGCTGCGGCCGGTGATTTCGGCCAGCGGCGCGTACTGGAGGTTGGTCAGCCCGGCGCCGTACTCCTCGTCGGGAAGGAAGAGGTTCCACAACCCCTGCTTGCGGGCCTCGGCCTTGAGCTCCTCGACGACCGCCGGGGTCTCCCACGGGGAGGCCAGCGCGGCCCGCTGCTCGTGGGCGGTCTGCTCGGCCGGGTGGACATGCTCGTCCATGAAGGTCAGGAGCCTCTCGCGGAGCTCCTCCGTCCGGGCGTCGAATGCGAAGTCCATGGGTGCCTCAGCCTTCCTTGAGGGTGGTGAGTCCGCGGTCGATGAAGACGGGGACGAGCTCGCCGATCCGGTCGAACCCGGCGCCGACGGTCTGGCCGAGCGTGAAGCGGTAGTGGATGCCTTCGAGGATCACGGCGAGCTTGAACCAGGCGAACGCGGTGTACCAGGCGATCGCGGAGGTGTCCCGGCCGGACCGGGCGGCATAGCGCTCGATCAGCTCGGCCGGGGACGGGTGCCCGGGAGCGCCGCTGGTGGTGCTCACCGGCGACTCCGGCAGGCCCAGGTCCGAGCTGTACATCACCAGCAGCCCGAGGTCGGTCAGCGGGTCGCCCAACGTGGACATCTCCCAGTCCAGTACGGCCTTGAGGGTGTCGGCCTTTTTTGGCGCGTTCGGACTCTCGACACCGGCGCGCCCCTCCGGCTCACTCGCTGCACCGATCAGGACGTTGTCGAGGCGGTAGTCGCCGTGCACGACGGCCGGGGCGGGGGAGGCGGGCAGTGCCCGGCCCAGCGCCTCGTGCAGCTCGTCGATGCCCGGCAGCTCACGGTTCTTCGACGCGGTCAACTGCTTGCCCCAGCGCCGCAGTTGGCGCTCCAGGAAGCCGTCGGGGCGGCCGAAGTCACCGAGTCCGACCGCCTCCGGGTCCACCGCGTGCAGCTCCACGAGCGTGTCGACCAGGGACAGCACCACGGCGCGGGTGCGCTCCGGGCCGAGCGGGGCGAGCTGTGCGGCGGTGCGGTACGGGGTCCCCTCGACCAGCTCCATCACGTAGAAGGGCGCCCCGATGACCGACTCGTCCGTGCACAGCAGCAGCGTCTCGGGCACCGGCACCGGCGTCCGGTGCAGCGCGCTGATCACCCGGTGCTCGCGCTGCATGTCGTGGGCGGTGGCCAGCACATGGCCGAGCGGCGGCCGGCGGACGACCCAGGAGGCGGCGCCGTCGGTGACGCGGTAGGTGAGGTTGGACCGCCCGCCCTCGATCAGCCGCGCACGCAGCGGGCCGCCGGCCAGCCCCGGCCGCTCCCGGTCCAGATGCGCACGCAATCGTGTCAGGTCGAGGCCGGGAGGGTCTTCCCGGTCCCGGTCCTGCGGGGGAGGGGTGCCCTTGCTCATCGTGCTCCTCCGTACGGAGTGGACGGTCCATCGGTCGCTGGCACGATCATGCCGACTAGTCGGTATGGAGTCCAGTGCCGGAGCGTGGGGCGTCCGTCACGCGAGGGTTTTCCGCCGTATTTGCCGCCCCGTCCGTCCGCTGCCCCTCATGAGCACGGCCCGGGACAGCCGTCGGCCCGGCTCATGCGTGGCAGGCCATCGGGACCCCGCCGTTCAGCACCGCCATATCGCCGAATCCGGCGACCGGGTCGAGCGGGACGCCCGGTGCGGCACCGTCCAGTTCCACGTAGGCCCGGTGCAGATTCGCCACCAGCCGCTCGCTCTCGGCCAGCTCGGCGAACGGGCCGAGGTCCGCCTCCTGGGCGGTCTCCAGCGGGGTGCGCCCGGCCGCCCGGCCCTCCTCCGCGAGCCGGCCGACGAACCGCAGATAGTCCTCGATCCCGTCGTAGACCTCGGGACCGGTCACCGGACCGTGCCCGGGGACGACGGTGACCGCGTCCAGGGCCCGCAGCGTCCGCAGGGCGCGCAGCGAGCCGGCCAGCGACCCCATGAAGAGGAACGGGGTGCCCCCGTGGAAGACCAGATCGCCGGCGAAGACGATGCGCTCCCGGGGCAGCCAGACGATCGTGTCGCCGGTGGTGTGCGCGACGCCCGGGTGGATCAGCCGCACCTCGGTGTCGCCGACGTGCAGGGTCAGCTCGTCGGTGTAGGTGACCTCGGGCGGGGTGAGGCGGATGTCGCCGTACGCCACCTCCGGCCAGACGGCGTGCAGTTGATGTCCGGCGGCCAGCAGTTCGCGGCGGCAGGAGGCATGGCCGATGATCGTCGCCTCGGGTGCGAAGACGCCGTTGCCGTAGGTGTGGTCGCCGTGGTGGTGGGTGTTGACCACGGTGCGGGGGGCCGGTGCGCCGCTCTCGGCGATCCGCCGGCGCAGCAGGCGCGCCCGGCGCTCGGTGGCGGCGGTGTCCACGACCAGCGTGGCGTCCCCGTCGGTGACGAAGCCCGCGTTGTTCAGGCACCAGCCGCCGTCCGGCTGGATGAACGCATGGACCCCGGCGGCCAGTTCGGTGAGGTAGGGCTCGGGAACGGGGGGCTCGGCGGTCGGCGGCGGGCCCGCGGAGGTCCCGGTGCCGGGCGGCTCCGTGGCGTCCGGGCCGGCCACGCCGGCGCCGGTGGCCGGTGCCGCGGGCGGTGCTGCCGGCTTCTGTGCCGCCGTGCGCCGTTCCGTCGCGTCGTCCATGAGGGGGTGCCCTTCGTCCGATGGCCCGTCACTCCACGCTGCCGGGCCGGGGCCCGCCCGGTGCGTGCGAGGTCGTGTCACGGTACCGCCGCCCCGGCCGGCGGGCGTGCCGTACTCCGGCGTCAGTGCCCCGGCCGCACCAGGATCACCGCGCCGCACAGCGCCAGCGCCAGGGTGCAGCCGACCAAGAGCAGCGCGGTCCGCGGGGGCAGGCCCGGCGGGCGGCCGGTGGCCATCGCCCGCATCCGGCCGTGGGACAGGGCCATGAAGGCCAGCCACAGCAGGCCCATCAGCACCGCCAGCAGTACCTCGACCGCTCCCGGGGCGTCGCTCCGCAGCAGCTGGCGGCCGGCCAGGACCGCCATCGCGGTGGCCGAGAGCGTGGTGCGGCGCCACGCCAGCCGGGTCCGCTCCGGCTGGAGCCCGGGGTCCCGGTCGGGGGCCGGACGCGGCGATCCCGCGCCCGGCGGCTGTCCGCCCGCCATCGGCTAGCCGGTCCGGCCCAGCAGCACCAGCACGACCATCGCCACCGCAAGGAGACCGACGGCCAGGGCCAGCGCACTGGGGAAACGGCTGACCGGCAGATCCTCACCGCGCCGCATCGCGCGCTCACAGCGCACCCAGTGGTTGACCGCCCGCAGCGCACACAGCGCGCCGCCCGCCAGCAGCACGACGGTGAAGGTCACCCGCAGCGTCTCGTGCAGCCGGGGCAGGAACTGGTCCACCGCGAACCCGCCGCCGACCAGCGCCAGCCCGGTCCGCAGCCAGGCGAGAAAGGTGCGCTCATTGGCGAGCGAGAAGCGGTAGTCGGGGGTCGTCCCCTCCTCCTGGACCCGCGCGGGCGAGACCCACAGCCGTACGGCCGCGCGCAGCGACCGCGGTCCGTCCGTGCGGATCATGACCGGATCCCCGGCCCGCGGCCCGTCCCGTACAGCGGTGGCATCAGATCTCCCCCGCCTCCCGCCGGGCGAGCACCTGCCGGTACGCGGCCAGGCCGTCCGGCGTCCACGGCCACTCGTCGAGCCGCCGGCCCAGCTCCTCCTCGGTCAGGAACGCGGACCAGTCGATCTCCGACTCCTGCGGGGCGACCGGCAGGGTGCAGCGCACCTGGTAGACCGCGGACCACCAGGCGTGCTCGGCCGTCTCGTACAGGAACTTGAACAGCGGCTCGGGCGGCGCCAGCCCCTGCACGCCCAGCTCCTCCTCGGCCTCCCGCAGCGCCGCCTGGTCATAGGTCTCGCCGGCGCCGACCACCCCGCCCACGAACATGTCGTAGTGCGCGGGGAAGACGAGCTTCTGGGGAGTGCGGCGGTGCACGAAGATCCGGTCCTCGGCGTCCCGGACCAGGACGAAGGCGGAGCGGGTGCGCATCCTGCGGGCGTAGGTCTCACCGCGCGGGGCCTGTCCCACGACCTGATCGTTCTCATCGACGACATCGAGGATCTCGTCCGCGTTGAGCGGTTGCTGATCGGTCATGGAGCCATGCAATCACCACGGGCGGGGGCCGCACCCGCCGGGGCGGGGCGCGAACGGCGGGGCCCGGCCGGGGGAGCGGGACGCGAGGAAGGCCCGTACGAGGGAGCCGTACAGGGCCGGACGGGGGAGTGGCGGCGGGCGGGCGAGGCGACGGCGCCGGGCGGTGCGTCGCCGCCGAGGGGCCCGTCAGTGCGGCTGGAGCTCCCGGGCGTTCTCCCGCTGTCCGGCGCCCGGCGGCATCGCCGGATGGCTGCCGATCAGCACGATGCCCGCGACGACGGCCATGATCCCGATGACCTCCGTGGCCAGCGCCCCGGGCGTCACCCGCAGCTGGTCGCCGAGGAACCCCACCCCGCAGAGGATTCCGGCCAGCGGCTGGGCGGCGGTCAGCGCCGGCAGCGACAGCCGCAGCGGCGCCGACTCGAAGGCGCTCTGCACGAACACCAGGGCCAGCACCCCGAGCACCACGATGGCGTACGGCTGCCAGCTGGTGAGCAGCCCCGCCCAGCCGCCGGCCCCGAAGCGCTCACCACTGATCCGGGTCAGCGCGTCCTGGAGCCCGTAGAGCAGCCCCGCGGCGATGCCCAGGAGCGCGGCCTCCAGGCTCACATGCACCCGCTCCCGCTTGGCGATCGCCGCCAGCAGCAGGGCGGCGCCCAGCACCATGCCCATGATCAGCCACTGCCACATCGGGTCGGCGTTGCTGCGCCCGCCCTGGGGCTGCCCGGCCACGATGAAGGCCGTGACCCCGCCCGCCAGCAGCCACAGTCCGGCCCAGCCGGTCCGGCCGAGCCGCTGCCGGGTCAGCCGCCGGGACAGCGCCATCGCGAAGAGCAGATTGGTCGCGAGCAGTGGCTCCACGAGGGTGATGTCGCCCATCCCCAGTGCCACCGCCCCGAGCGCCATCCCGACCACCATCAGACCGATACCGGCCACCCACAGCGGCATCCGCACCAGGTCCAGCAGCAGCCGGACGGAGAGGAAGTCCTTCATCGGGGCGTGTTGCGCCGCGGCCTGCTGAAACACGAATCCGAGTCCCAGGCAGCAGGCCGCGCCAAGGGCGAGCAGTATCACCGTCACGTCGCACCTCGTATCGCGCGGGGTGGGGGGATGCGCCTGAGGATAGTCATCCGGCGTCGGGCGTGGGGTGGCCCTCGTCACCCCCATTCTCCCGCGCGCCCCGGTGTACCACCCGGTAACTCCATGGTTGACGCGGCAGTCGGGTGCGCTGAGGATCGTTCCACCGTTGCGGCCGGGGCGCCCGGCGTGCCCCGTTGAGGAGAGCAGAGATGGCGTACGACGCTGATGTGATCGTGATCGGAGCGGGGCTCGCGGGCCTGGCGGCCACCGCGGAACTGGTGGACGCGGGACGCAAGGTGATCCTGCTCGACCAGGAGCCCGAGCAGTCCTTCGGCGGACAGGCCCACTGGTCCTTCGGCGGTCTCTTCCTGGTCGACTCGCCCGAGCAGCGCCGGCTGCGGATCCGCGACAGCCACGCGCTGGCCTGGCAGGACTGGCTGGGCACGGCCGGTTTTGACCGGGCCGAGGATCATTGGCCGCGCAAATGGGCCGAGGCGTATGTCGACTTCGCGGCCGGCGAGAAACGCTCCTGGCTGCACCGGCAGGGCATACGGCTGTTCCCCGTCGTCGGCTGGGCCGAGCGCGGCGGCTATGACGCGACCGGGCACGGCAACTCCGTCCCCCGCTTCCACATCACCTGGGGTACCGGACCCGGTCTGGTCGCCCCGTTCGAGCGCCGGGTACGGGCCGGGGCGGCCCGTGGCCTGGTGGAGCTGCGCTTCCGCCACCGGGTGACCGGGCTGTCGCGCACTGCGGGGACCGTGGACACCGTCAGCGGCGAGATCCTGGAGCCGTCGGACGTGGCACGCGGCCGGCCCAGCAGCCGTGAGGTGGCCGGTGCCTTCGAGCTGCGGGCCCAGGCCGTGATCGTCACCTCGGGCGGTATCGGCGGCAATCACGAGCTGGTGCGCGCCAACTGGCCGAAGCGGCTCGGCCGGCCCCCGCGGCGGATGCTGTCCGGGGTCCCGGCGCATGTGGACGGCAAGATGCTGGGCATCGCCGAGGCGGCCGGCGGCCGGATCATCAACCGTGACCGGATGTGGCACTACACCGAAGGCATCGACAACTGGGACCCCATCTGGCCGCTGCACGGCATCCGGATCCTGTCCGGCCCGTCCCCGCTGTGGCTGGACGCCCGCGGCAAACGGCTGCCGGTACCGCTGTTCCCCGGCTTCGACACCCTCGGGACGCTGGAGCACATCATGCGGACCGGCCATGACCACACCTGGTTCGTGCTCACCCAGAAGATCATCGAGAAGGAGTTCACCCTCTCCGGCTCCGAGCAGAACCCGGATCTGACCGGAAAGAGCATCCGGGAGGTGCTGGGCCGGGCCAGGGCCGGTGCGCCGGGCCCGGTGCGGGCCTTCATGGACCACGGTGCGGACTTCATCGTCGAGCGTTCGCTGACGGACCTGGTGCGGCGGATGAACGAGCTGACCGGGAAGCCGCTGATCGCGGAGGACGCGCTGCGCGGCGAGATCGTCGCGCGCGACCGCGAGATCGCCCACCCCTTCACCAAGGACCTCCAGGTGACGGCAGTACGCGGGGCCCGGAAATACCTCGGCGACCGGCTGATCCGCACCGCCGCCCCGCACCGGCTGCTGGACCCCAAGGCGGGCCCGCTGATCGCCGTACGGCTGAACATCCTCACCCGCAAGACGCTCGGCGGCCTGGAGACCGACCTCTCCTCGCGGGTGCTGGCCGACGGCGGCGCACCCCTGCCCGGCGTGTACGCGGCGGGCGAGGCGGCCGGGTTCGGCGGCGGCGGGGTGCACGGCTACCGCTCGCTGGAGGGCACCTTCCTCGGCGGCTGCCTCTTCTCCGGACGGACGGCGGGGCGGGCGGCGGCGCGGGCGGTGTCCTGACGGGAGGCGGGAGGCGGGAGGCGGGAGGCGGGGGACGAGGGGGGACGAAGACGGGGGCGGGGGGGACGGGGACGGGGTATGCGGCGTCGGGCGGCGGGACCGGGGCCGGGGGCGGTGCGCGGTGCGTACGCGTTCCGTTGGCCGTCCGCTCAATACCGTGATACGGAAGGGGGGTTGGCGGATCCAGCCATTCCCCTTCCCGTCTTGACGCGGAGCTCTGCGTAGCGCTTTGCTTTGCGTGATGACTGGTGCGGACCAAGCCATCACCCTCTGTAGAGGCGCGTACGGATCCGGTCCCTCCCCACTGAGGACGACTCAGGGGGTTGTTCGGGGCCGGTGCGGCGCGTCATGGAGCCCCTGACCCGTGATTTCGATTTCCCCATCCCCACCGCCGCAGCTCGCACCCGCCCGCTGCCCGGGCGGCCCGGCCCTCGCCCCGGCCCTGGACGACGCCCAACTGTCCCTCGCCGCCGACGCCTTGGCGCTCGGCCAGTGGGCCCGGGTGCGCGGCCTGCTCGCCGAGACCGGCCAGGACTGGGATCTGCGCGGCCACCGATTAACGGTGCTGGCCACCGCACCCGGCAGCGCCGCCTGGGCCGGCGACTGGCGGCTCGCCGAACCGGACAGCGGTGACGCCGCCACCCTCCTGGCCCTCGCCACCGTCCGGCTCGCGCTGCACGGCGAGAGCAGCACCGAGGCCGCCGCCGACGCCTGTGCCACCGCCGCCCGGATGCTGCCCGACGACCCCACGCCCTGGCTCGGCGCGCTGATCCTCGCCCGCCGCACCGGCACCCCGGAGGCGCGGGCCCACGCCTTCCAGCAGATCCGTGCCCGGCACCGCGACCACCACCACGCCCATCACCTGATGACGGCCGCCCTGGCGGAGGAGCACCCCGGCGCCCGCGAGGACCCCCGGCACCCGGCCCATGCCTTCGCCGCCCGCGCCGCGGCCCGCGCCCCCGCCGACTCGCCGCTCGCCCTCCTCCCCCTCGTGGCCCACACCGAGCGCTACCGCGTCCTGGCCGCCGCGGGCCCGGCAACGCGCCCGGACCGGGGCCACTGGTCCACCCGGCGCGCCCACCAGATCCTGCGGGACGCCTTCGACTGGTGGCTGGAATGGGGCGGCGAGGACCACCCCCGCGGCAAGGTCGATCTCAACTTCCTCGCCCACGCCACCTTCCACGAGGGGTGGATGGCCGAGGCCGCCGCGCTCTTCCAGCGCATCGGCCCGCACCCCACCCGGGCCCCGTGGTCGTACGCGGGCCGCGACGCCGACGGCGCGTTCCGGGCCGCCCGGGACACCGCACTGCGCCGGGCCGGGGACATCACCGCACCGTGCCCCCGGGGGCGCCGGTGACGAAAGTCTGACGTCGGGGCCCGGACGCTGGACCCGGCGCCCGCCCGGTGTTCGAATCGACGCATGACCAGGGACGACACTCCGGACCGCGCGGCGGGCGGCGGCACGGACGGGCGGGGCGCCCCCGTGGGCCGTCGGGTGGTGCTCGGCATGCTCGCGGCCGGCGCCGCCGGAGTGGCCACCGCGCCCCTCCTCCAGCGCGCCTACGACAGCGCCCTCGGCGCCGCCGCACAGAAGGACCCCACCGGCCTGTCCGGTCTGCTCCCGGGCGGCGGCGGCTTCCGCTACTACTCGGTGACCGGCTCCGTACCGGAGAAGGACGCCCACACCTACCGGCTGACGGTGGACGGTCTGGTGCGCCATCGCGCGAGCTACCGCCTCGCCGACCTGCGCCGGCTGCCGCAGACCCGGCTCGTGCGCGATGTCCAGTGCGTCACCGGCTGGCGGGTGCCCGGCACCCCCTTCGAAGGGGTCCGCCTCTCGGCCCTGCTCGACGCCGCGGGGGTCCGCCCCGAGGCCGGGGCCGTCCGTTTCACCTGCTTCGACGGCGCCTACAGCGAGTCGCTCACCCTCGAACAGGCCCGCCGCGACGACGTCCTGGTCGCCCTGCGGATGCAGGACAAACCGCTCGCCCATGCGCACGGCGGTCCGGTGCGGCTCTATGTCGCGCCCATGTACTTCTACAAGTCGGCGAAGTGGCTCTCCGGGATCACCGTCACCGAGCGGGTCGAGCCCGGTTACTGGGAGGACCGTGGATATGACGTCGACGCCTGGGTCGGCCGGTCGAACGGACGCGACGATGCCCCCACGACCTGACCACCCCTCGGCGCCGGCCCCCGCGCGCCCCCGCGTCCCCCGCTTCACCCGCGCCGAGCACCACGTACACCGCGCCACCGCCGCCCTGATGGCCGTCTGTATCCTCACCGCCGGCTGTCTCTACCTCCCCTTCCTGGCCGAACTCGTCGGCCGCCGCGCCCTGATGGTCACCGTCCACGAGTGGTCCGGCATCCTGCTGCCCGTCCCCCTGCTGCTGGGCCTCGGCTCCCGTGCGCTGCGCGCCGACCTCACCCGGCTCAACCGCTACGGCCCGCACGACCGCCAGTGGTTGCGCGCCGCGCTCCGCCGCCGGGGCGGCCGGCTGGCCGGAAAGTTCAACGCCGGCCAGAAGCTCTACGCCGCCTGGATCGCCGGCGCGGTCCTCGTGATGCTCGGCACCGGCCTGCTGATGTGGTTCACCTCGCTCGCGCCCCTGGTCTGGCGGACCGGTGCCACCTTCGTCCATGACTGGCTCGCGCTCGCCGTGGTCCTGGTGATCGCCGGTCACGTGGGGAAGGCCGTCGGCGACCCCGAGTCCCGCCGCGGGCTGCGCACCGGATCGGTCGACGCGCAATGGGCCCGGCGCGAGCATCCGTTGTGGGAGCACGACGGCAACCCGCGGTAGAGGGCGGCCAGTTGCGCAGTCCCGTGCGAAACCCCTGCGCAGACCACTGTGCAGAGAACTCTTTGCAGAGAACCCTGTGCAGAGGAGTCTCTGCAACTCTAGGCTGTCGGCTCATGAGCGATGCCCCTGAGCCGAACCGGCCCGAGCCGCCGTCCACCGCCCCTCCGGTGCGCCGGATGGACGCCCGCAGTCTGCGCGGTCTGGCCCACCCCCTGCGGATGCGCATCCTGGACCTGCTGGCCCTCGACGGCCCGGACACCGCCACCGGGCTCGGCCGCCGCCTCGGCGAGAACACCGGCACGGTCAGCTGGCATCTGCGCCACCTCGCCGACCACGGCTTCATCGAGGAGGAGACCGGCCGGGGCACCCGTCGCGAGCGCTGGTGGCGGGCGGTGCGGGTGGCCCGCCGCCTCGACACCAACGACTTCCGCGACGACCCCGACAGCCGGGGCGCCCTGGCCGTCTATCTGCACGAAACCGTCCACCGGGACTTCGGCCAGGTCACCACCTACCTCGCCGAGGACTGGGCCGCAGAGTGGCGGGACGCCGGGACGCTCTCGCGCTGGCCGGACCTTCGCCTGACCCCGGACCAACTGGCGGCACTGAACGAGGAGTTGGAGTCCGTGGTCGTCCGGCACCGGGAGGCGGCGGCGCGGGAGGGGGCGGCGCCGGATGCCGAGGAGGCCCGGCCCGTGATCGTCCAGCTCCAGTCCTTCCCCCGGAAGGAGCGGGACCAGCGATGAGCGGACTGCTGCGCCGCCACCGTGACTTCCGGCTGCTGTGGTGCGGGGAGACGGCGGGCAAATTCGGAGCGGCGGTCAGCACGGTGTCGATGCCGCTGGTGGCCGTCTCCACCCTGCACGCCACCACCTTCGAGGTCGCACTGATCAGCGCCTGCGGCTGGCTGCCCTGGCTGCTGATCGGCCTCCCGGTCGGGGTGTGGGTGGACCGCCTGCGCCGCCGCCCGCTGATGCTGGCCGCCGCGGGGAGCTCGATGGTGCTCTTCGCCGCCGTACCGGTCCTGGCCCGGGCCGGCGGGCTCACGCTCGGACTGCTGATCGCCGTGGCCCTGCTGACCGGCGGCTCGGCGGTGCTGTTCCAGACCGCGTACAGCGCCTACCTCCCCACCCTGCTCGCCCCGGCCGACCAGGCCGAGGGCAACGCCAAGCTGCACGGCAGTGCCTCCGCGGCCCAGATCGCCGGGCAGGGGACGGGCGGCCTCATCGCCCAACTGGCGGGCGCCGTCAACGGGTTGTTCGCCCATGCCGCCACCTTCCTCGTCGCGCTGCTGTGCCTGCTCGGCATCCGGTACCGCGAACCCCGCCCGGCGGGCCGGGAGGACGCACCGCGGTCGCTGACCGGGGAGGTCGCCGAGGGGCTGCGGCTGGTCGTCGGCGACCGCTGGTTCCGTACGCTCACGCTCTTCGCCGCCGCCTCCAACCTCGCGCTGATGGGGTATCAGTCCCTCACGGCGGTCTTCCTGGTCCGCGAGGTCGGTCTGCCGCCCGGCGCGGTCGGCGGGCTGCTGGCGCTGGCGAGCACGGGCGGGATCGCGGGCGCCTTCGTGGTACGCCGCACCGCCGGCCGGCTCGGCACCGCCCGCGCCATGCTGCTGTGCGAACTCGGCGTCCCCAGCGCGGCGTTGCTCATCCCACTCACCTTCCCGGGCGCCGGGGCGCTGCTCTACGTGGCGGGCGGCTTCGGCGTCAGCGCGGGCGTGGTGGCCGGCAACATCCTCAAGGTGAGCTTCCAGCAGAGCTACTGCCCGCCGCCGCTGCTCGGCCGGCTGGTCGCCAGCAGCGCGTTCCTCAACTACGGCACCCTGCCGCTGGGTGCGTTGCTCGGCGGCGCGCTCGGCTCCGCACTGGGCGTCCGCACCGCGATGTGGATCATGACGGCCGGGGTGCCGCTGGCCGCCCTGATCCTGCTCTGCTCGCCGGTCCGGACGGTCCGCGACCTGCCGGTGCGCCCGGCGGAGCAGGAGCCCGGCGGGCCCGGCCCCGGGGCGGCGGAGCGGGACGGGGCGCCCGCACACCGCTGAGCCGACGCCGGGGCCCGTACGCTCAGGCCGCAGGCGGCTCCGCCGGTGCCTCCGCGGCCGGCAGTTCGACCTCGAAGCGGCAGCCCGCCCCGGTGTTCCGTACCGTCGCCCGGCCCTCATGGGCCGCCACGATGCCGCGGACGATCGCCAGGCCCAGCCCGGCGCCGCCCTTGCCGTCCGCCCGCGGGGTGCGCGCCGCACCGCCGCGCCAGCCGGTGTCGAAGACCCGTGGCAGATCCTCCGGCGGGATGCCGCCACAGCCGTCCTCGACCGCGAGCACCACCCGGCCCTCCTCGTGCCGGGCGCTGACCGCGACGGTGCCGTCGGCGGGGGTGGCGCGGATCGCGTTGACCAGCAGATTGCCCAGGACCCGGGTGATCTGCTGGGCGTCCACCCGCACCGGCAGCGGCACCACCCCGCCGTCCACCAGCCGCACCCCGCTCGCCCGCGCCAGCGGCCCGGCTCCGGCGAGGGCCTCGTCCACCAGGTCGTAGACCGACACCCGCGACAGCGTCAGGGCCAGCGCCCCGGCCTGGATACGGGACAGTTCGAAGAGGTCGTCGACCATCGCGGCGAGCCGGTCCACCTCGATCCGCATCCGTGCGTGATAGCGCGCGGTGTCCTCGGCGACCCCGTCCTCCAGGGCCTCCGCCATCGCCCGCAGCCCGGCGAGCGGAGTGCGCAGATCGTGCGAGATCCCGGCGATCAGCTCGCGCCGGGAGGCATCCAGCGCCCGTTCCCGCTCCCGCGCCTCGGCGAGCCGCCCGCTGGTCTCCTCCAGCGCCCGGGACAGCGCGGCGAGTTCGGCCGTGGGTGGTTCGGCGGGCGCCACGAAGCCGCCCTCGCTGCCGACCGTACGGGCCGAGCGCGCCAGCTCCCGGCTGCCCGCCGCGATCCGCCGCCCGAAGAGCAGCGCCGCCGCCAGCGACACCACCCCGGAGACGGCCACCACGGCCATCACCACGCCCAGGTCGTGCCCGGACAGGAACATCGCCTGGGCGACCGCCACCGTCCCCGCCGCCATCGCGGCCACCGCCAGTGCCGCCACCGCGAACAGCGACAGCGCGACCGAGCGCCGCCGCAACGCCCGTACCGCGGGCGCGGCGAGCAGCCCCGCCAGCGCCGCACCGAGCGCCGCCAGCGCCACGATGACCAGGAAGTCCGTCATGCGCGCAGTTCCCCTCCGGGCAGCGGCCCGTCCTCCGGCAGCGGGCCGTCCTCCGGCGGCGGCTCGTCCTCCACGGGGTCGAAGCGGTAACCGGCGCCCCAGACCGTGGTCACCAGCCGCGGCGCCGCCGGATCCGCCTCGATCTTCTCGCGCAGCCGCCGTACGTGCACGGTCACCGTCGACAGATCGCCGAACTCCCAGCCCCAGACCCGGTGCAGCAGCTCCTCCCGGGAGAAGACCCGCCCGGGGTGCCGCATGAAGTGCAGCAGCAGATCGAACTCCCGGGCCGTCAGGGTCAGTTCACGGCCCGCCCGGATCGCGCGCCGGCCGCCCGGGTCCGCGCTCAGGTCACCGGCCCGCAGAACCTGCGCCGGGGCGGCGGCCGGCGGCGGGGCCTCGGCCCTGCGCAGCACGGACCCGATGCGCAGCACCAGCTCACGCGGGCTGAAGGGCTTGGTGACATAGTCGTCGGCGCCCATCTCCAGCCCGGCGATACGGTCCGCCTCCTCACCGCGCGCGGTGAGCATCACCACCGGCACCGAAGACCCCTCCTCGTGGCGGCGCAGCCTGCGGCACACCTCCAGACCGTCCAGTCCCGGCAGCATCAGGTCCAGCACGATCAGATGCGGGCGGAAGGACGCGGCGCGGTCCAGGGCGGCGAAGCCGTCGGCGGCGTGGTCGGTCGCGTATCCGGCCCGGGAGAGATAGCCGGTGACGACCTCGGCGACGGTCGGATCGTCCTCGACGACCAGGACGCGGCGGGGCGTCGCGGACGGGGACGGCGGGTGGGGCGTGGTTCGGTGCACGGGATCAGCGTGCCATCGCATCGAGGTCCGCGGCACCGAAGGAGACGGAGAACCGCTTGCACCACACCACGGCGCTGTGGAACCGGGACAGATCGGTACCGGAGGCGACGGCGTAGTTCTGATTGCCCTGGTTGCCCTTGAGCTTGCCCAGCTCCACGGCCCCGTCCCCGAGCCCCTGCTCGGCCCCGGCGGCGCTGCGGGTCGACAGATAGACGCGTACGTCCGGGCCCTCGGAGGTCTTGAGGTCCTCCAGCCGCAGCACCCGCGAGCCGTCGGCGAGCCCCAGGGTGCGGGCCGTGCCGCTGGTGTCGTGCTCGTGGGAGACGAAGCGGCCACGGGCCAGCTCCTTGTCGCCCGTGCCCGTCTTGGCGGCGGGGGCCGAGGCGGCGGTCCCGGCCGCGGGCAGTGACTCGTTCACGGTGGTGGTGGTGAACGCCCGCCACGGCTGGAAGAGGTAGAGCGCGAACGCGGCGACCAGGGCGAGGACCAGAAGGGCCGGGATGACGGTGCGGCGGGTCAGCGAGATCTTCATGCCCCCAGAAAACCCCGGTGAGCGCCCGTCGCGCGCGCCGCGGACGGGTTCCGTAAGGCTCCGGTAATCAGTACCGGGGCGGGTGCCGGGAGGGGTGGGCCGGGGCGTGCTGCCGGTGCACCCGGCCCCTCAGTCCTCCAGCGCCTCGGGTCAGTCCTCCAGTGCCTCGCGCACCCGTCGCGACACCGTGAAGGCGTACAGGTCCAGCACCCCGGGCGGCTCGGCCAGCCCCGGTCCGCCGGCGCGGATCCACGCCGCGATGTCCGCCAGCGCCTCGTCGTCGTTGACCAGCCCCAGCCAGACCGGCCGTCCGCCGGCCGCCCGGCCCGCGGCCGACGGCTGGACCACGACCACATTCGCCTGGTCGCAGACGTCCAGGCACTCCGAGGCGCGCACCGGCGCCGCGCCGTCGAGCGCCGCGCGCAGGCGGGGGATCTGCCCGGTGTGGTCGACGCCCGGGATCTTGGCCGCGTCGCCACAGCAGCAGCCGCGGCATACGGTGACCCGGCACGGGGCTGCGGTGGCGGTCCGTCCGGCAGGCTTGTTGATCACCGATCCATGCTACGTGGGCCGTTGACGGCCCCCGACGCCGGGAGAGGAACCCGGCCCATCGGGAGGGAATCCCCGCCCATCGGGAGGGAAACCCGGCCGCCCCGCCGGGATAGACACCGGCCTCACCGGGATAGACATCCGGCATGCCCCTGACCGAATCCCCTCCCCCTCAGCCCGGTTCCGCCCCGGAGCGCGTGATACCCGGCCCGGCCGGACTTCCAGTGCTCGGCTCGATGCTCGACCTCCGGCGCGACTCGCTCAGCACGTTCTTACGAGCCCAGCGGGAGCACGGCGATGTGGTCCGGCTGGAGGCCGGGCCGCCCGGCCTGCGCAGCGTCTTCCACGCGGTCTTCGCGCCCGAGGGCGTACAGCGGATCCTCGCCGCTCAGGCCGCCAACTTCCGTAAGGACCACCCGCTTTACGAGGAGGTCCGGCAGGCATTCGGCAACGGCCTGCTGACCAGCCAGGACGCCGACTACCTCCGGCAGCGCCGGCTGGTGCAGCCGCTGTTCACCAAGCGCCGGGTCGACGGCTACGCCTCGGCGGTGACCACCGAGGCCGCCGGCCTCGCCGACCGCTGGCGGACCGCGGACGGCAGCACCGTCGACCTGGTCCCCGAGATGAACCGGCTGGCGCTGCGCACCGTCTCCCGGATCCTCTTCGGCCTGGACGCGGAGGCGGCGGTGGACGCCATCCACCGCTGCGCCCCGGTCATCAACGCCTATGTCGTACGGCGTGCTTACGTCCCCGTGAAGATCCCCCGCGAGTGGCCCACCCCCGGGAACCTGCGGGCCCGGGCCGCCACCGACGAGCTGAACGCGCTGTGCGACCGCATCGTGGCGGACCGGCGGTCGTCGCGGGAGACCGCCGGTGACACGGACGGCGCGGGCGAGGATCTGCTCTCCCTGCTCGCCGCGGCCGGCAATGACGAGGACGGCTCGCTGGACGCGACCGAGGTCCGCGAACAGGTCCTGATCTTCCTGCTGGCCGGGCACGAGACCACCGCGACCTCCCTCGCCTTCACCCTCCACCTCCTCGCCCGGCACCCGGAGGAACAGACCCGGGTCCGCGACGAGCTCGACCGCGTCCTGGGCGACCGCGCTCCCACGGCCGCCGACCTGGACCGTCTGCCGTATCTGACGCAGGCGCTCAAGGAGTCCATGCGGCTGTATCCGGCGGCGCCGGTGATCAGCCGCCGGGCCGTGGCGGCCACCGAGATCGGCGGATTCCGCATCCCGGCCGGTGCCGATGTGGTCGTCGCGCCCTGGGTCACCCACCGCGACCCGGAGCTGTGGGCGGACCCGGAGCGCTTTGACCCGCGGCGCTTCGAGCCGGAGCGGGAGGCGGCGCGGCACCGCTATGCCTGGTTCCCGTTCGGCGGCGGGCCGCGCGCCTGTATCGGACAGCACTTCTCGATGCTGGAGTCCGTGCTGGCACTGGCCGTGCTGCTGCGCGCGTATGAACTCGACGCCGTGGACGAGGAGGTGCCGGTCTCGGCCGGCATCACCCTCCAGGCGACCGGTCCGGCGCGGGTACGGCTGCGGCCGCGCGCCGGGGCGGGGGAGTAGCGCCGGGGACGCCGTCCGGGGAGAGCAAATAAACGCAACGAAAATAGCGTTTGCTTTTCGGCGGCGTCCCCCGTACCGTCAACATCGTTCCTGTTGCCGCCGATCGGAGAAGGCCGTTGCTCGTCTGAGGTCATGAGACACCGCGCCCGTGAGCGGTGATCCGCCCTGCGCTTCCGGTATCCGGAGCGGTGGATCATGCCTCACGCGGCCCGTCCGCGACCTCGGCGTACCCGCACGGCGTACCCCGGCGCACACCGGCGTTCCGACGCGGTGTCTCCCTGCGTAGTCCGCATGCACCCCACCCGCGCCCAGGAGACCTGTATGTCCATGTCCGCCACCTCCCCGTCCGCCGCCTCCATCGTCTGCACCGGCCTCGGCTTCACCTGGCCCGACGGCAGCCCCGTCCTGGAGGACTTCCCGCTGGTCGTCGGCCCCGGCCGCACGGGCCTGATCGGCCTCAACGGGGCCGGAAAATCCACCCTGTTGAAGCTGATCGCGGGCGAACTCACCCCGACCGCGGGAAGCGTCAAGGTCGCCGGCGAGATCGGCTACCTCCCGCAGCACGCCCCGCTCGACACCGCCCTGCGGGTCGACGAGGCGCTCGGCATCGCCACCGCGCGCGCCGCGCTGCACGCCATCGAAGGCGGCGACGCGAGCGAGGAGCACTTCACCGCCATCGGTGACGACTGGGACGTCGAGGAGCGCGCCCGCGCCACCCTCGACCAGCTCGGACTGCCCGGTATCGACCTCGACCGCACCATCGGCGAGGTCTCCGGCGGCGAGTCCGTCCTGCTGCGGCTGGCGGCCCTGCTGCTGCGCCGGCCGGACGTCCTGCTGCTCGACGAGCCGACCAACAACCTCGACCGGGCGGCCCGGGAGCGGCTCTACACCGCGGTCTCCGGCTGGTCCGGCGTGCTCGTCGTCGTCAGCCACGACCGCGAACTCCTCGAACGCGTCGACCGGATCGCCGACCTCCGCGACGGCGAGGTCCACTGGTACGGCGGCAACTTCAGCGCCTACGAACGGGCCCTCGCCGTCGAACAGGAGGCGGCCGAGCGGATGCTGCGGGTCGCCGAGGCCGACGTCCAGCGCCAGAAGCGCGAACTGGCCGGCGCACAGATCAAGCTGGCCCGCCGGGTCCGCTACGGCAACAAGATGAGTGCCCAGAAGCGTGAGCCGAAGATCGTCATGAACGAACGCAAGAGGGAGGCCCAGGTATCCGCGGGCAAACACCGCATCATGCACACCGAACGCCTCAAGGAGGCCAGGGACCGGCTCGACGAGGCCACCGAGGCGGTCCGGGACGACGACGAGATCCGCATCGACCTGCCACACACCGCCGTGCCGCCGGGCCGGACCGTGCTCACCCTGCGCGCGCTGCAAGCCCGTTACGGCGTATCCGCCGAGCTGGACGTGCGCGGCCCCGAACGGATCGCGCTGACCGGCCACAACGGCTCCGGCAAGACCACGCTGCTGCGGACCATTGCCGGTGTGATCCCGCCGGAGTCCGGCACGGTGGAGACCCATGTCCCCTACCGCTTCCTGCCTCAGCGGCTGGAGGTGCTCGACCCCGCGCTGACCGTCGCCGAGAACGTCGCCCGCTTCGCCCCGGACGCCACCAACAACCGCATCCGGGCCCGGCTCGCCCGCTTCCTGTTCAAGGGCGCCCGTGCCGACCAGCCCGCCGGCACGCTCTCCGGCGGCGAACGCTTCCGCGCCTCGCTCGCCGCGCTGATGCTGGCCGAACCGGCCCCGCAGCTGCTGCTGCTCGACGAGCCGACGAACAACCTCGACCTCGCCTCGGTCCGCCGGCTGGTCACCGCCCTGGAGTCCTACGAGGGCGCGCTCCTCGTCGTCAGCCACGATCTGACGTTCCTCCGGGACCTCGGCATCACCCGCTGGCTGTCGACGGAGGGCGGTGAACTGACCGACATCGCACCGCTGTAGGAGGGGCGGGGCGGGCCCACTGCCTGGCCCGCCGCCCGAAAACCGGTTGCCGCCCCCCTTCCCGTAGGCCACGATCCACCTCATGACCTACAGGAAGGGCGGCCACCGCCCCACCCGATGACCGCGCGGACCCCGGGCCAGGACCCGGTCCCCGCCCCGTCAGCCACCGGTCCCGACCGCCCTGCCGACGTGACTGCGGCGGTCCTCGACGGATCCGTCCTCACCCCCGGCGACACCGTCCGTACCACCGTCTTCGACGCGGTACGCGCCGAGCCGGACGGTCCGGTCACCCACGAGCTGACCGCACTCACCCGCCACCGGCGCCCCGCCGTACGCCGCACCGCGCTCACCCTGCTCACCGAGCTGTCCTTCAGCGGTCCCCAGCCCTGGCCGGGCCCGGTCGAGGCGGCCGCGGCCCGGCTCCACGACCCCGACCCGCACGCCCGCCGGACCGCCGCCCGCCTCCTCGTACGCGCCGGCGGCGACGACCGGGCCCGCACCGCCCTCGACAGCCACCCCGACCCCGCCACCCGTATCGCGCTGGCCGACGCACTGCTGCTGTACGCGCGCCACACCCCGTGCCCGCCCGGACCGCTGCGCACCGACCCGCTCCCCGAAATCCGCCTGCTCGCCTGTATCGAGGAGCTGCGCACGGCGCCGGAGGAGGAGTGGCCGGCCCTGGACGCGCAGACGGTGGCGGAGGTCGGCGCACTGTCCGCCCATGACGCGGACCGCGGTCGGCCGCTCGGTCTCCGCTGGGGCGACGCCCTGTTCCGGCAGGACCGGGAGCAGCACTGCTACACCACCGCCGCCCGGCTGCTGACCGGCGCCGCGGGCCCCTACGGCCAACGGACCGGGGTGCACCTCGCCCGGCGGGCCCTCCAGTCCTGGCGGGCCGCCCCCGCCACCCTGACCCCGCACCTCACCGCCCTGGTCCGCACCGCACCGGCCGCCCTGCGCGACCTCGCCGTGGACGCGCTCTGCGCCTCCCGCACCGCCACCCGCCTGGCCGCCGACGACCTGGCGGCCCTGCTGCCCACCACCGTCAACGCCCGCTCCGCCACGGCCTGGAAGATCACCTACGCCCTCGCCACGGTCGACGACCCGCGCGCCGCCCCCTCCGTCCACGCCCGTCTGGCGTCGGGGGCACCACCGGCCGGTGCGGTCGCCGCCGTCCGCGGTCTGCTGCGCTCCGGGACCGCCGACCCGGAGCATCTCGTCCCCGTCATCCGGAGGTTGCTCCGCTCCGACGATCCGCTCGCGGTGCCGACGGCCCTCGCGCTGAGCGAGGACCTGGGCCCCGCGGCGGCGGCCTGCGTCCCCGAGCTCATCGCGGCGCTCCGCGCCGAGTGCGCCCGGTGCGATGCCCAGGGCGCCGAGTGGGCCGGCCGGCGAGAACTGCGCCTGGTCACCGCGCTCGGCCGGATCGGCCCCGCCGCCGGCGCCGCGGTGCCACTGCTCGAAGGGCTCAGCCGCGCCTCCCGGCAGCGGGCCGGTCACCGGGAACTCGCCCTCTCCCGGATCACCGGCGAGCGCCACCACGTCGACTCCGCGCTGCGCGCCCCCTCCCGGCTGCGGCGCTATGTGTCCGACCGCTCCGCGCTCTTCGACTGGCTGCTCGACCACGGCGGCCTGGCCCCGGACCAGTCCCGTCAGCTGCGGGACCTCGTCCTCACCCGGCCCGGCGCCATGCAGGTCTTCGGATCACGCGCCCTGTGGCGCCACGAGGGCCCGGCGGCCGCCGGTGACCTGCTCGCCGTCCTCCCGCAGTATCTCGACGACGATCTCTTCGGCCCCGCCGCCATGGCCACCCTGGCAGCCATGGGGGAACACGCCCGCCCGGCCCTGCCACCCCTGCGGGCACTCATCGGCCGGCGCACCCGGCTCCCGCTCCACGCCGGTTCCGAGGACGCCGATATGCACGCCGACGAACAACTCCTGGAAGCGGCCCGGCGGACGGTCGGCGCCATCGCCGTCCAGGGCGTGTCCGGCGGATCTGACCACGATCCGCCGGACCGCCCCTAGCCGCCCTGAGGGGCTTTCACCGGCCCCCGTGCCCCCGGGCGCCCGCCGCGAACAGTCCCAGGGTCTCCCCGCATTGTGAATGCAGCGGCTCCGGCGGCGCGTCCGGGGCGAACCAGCCGAGCGCGTCGAACTTGTGCGGCTCGCCGATCGTCACCCCGTCCGGGGCCACCCGTACGGCGAAGACCACCGCGACCCAGTGCGAGTCGACCGGATCCCCGCGCAGCACATTGCGCACCCCGATCTGCTCGATGCCGAGCGGCCGCACCCCGTACTCCTCACGCACCTCCCGGGCCACGGCCGTCTCGAAGGACTCCCCGAACTCCAGCGCCCCCGCGCCGCAGTCCCAGGTCCCCGGCTCGTCCCGGGCCCCGGCGCTCCGCCGCGCCAGCAGCACCCGCCCGGCACCGTCATGGCACACGAAAACACAGGACACCTTGGGTCCCACCGCTGTCATCTCTCCTCCCACTCCCTGTCAACTCCCCTCGCTCCGCTCAGAAGTGGTGCAGCAGCTCGCCGAACGCCGGCAGCCGCAGCACCTTCTCGTCGGCCGGGTCGAGCTCACCGTGCTCCAGGACCCAGGTGTGGTCATGGGGGATGAAGACCGCGTTCAGGCCCGCCGAACGGGCCGGCAGGATGTCCGACTTCGGGGAGTTCCCGATCATCCATGTCGAGCCGGGCACCAGGTCGTAGGCCCGCACCAGCTCCTCGTAGGTGGCGACGTTCTTCTCCGCCACGATGTGCACGTCCCGGAAGTGCCGGGTCAGCCCGGAGGCCGTCACCTTCCGCTGCTGCTCCTCGGTGTCGCCCTTGGTCAGCAGCAGCAACTCGTGCCGCCGGGCCAGTTCGGCCAGGGTCTCGGCCACCCCGGGGATCAGCTCCACCCGGTCCCCGGCGAAGGCCGCCGCCCACCCGGCGATCCGCGCCGACTCCTCGGCCGTCGCGGCCCGTCCGCGCAGCCGCGCCACACACTCCCCGAGGCTGTGCAGAAAGACCTTGCTGCCGTATCCGAGCGTCAGCGCGTTCGCCGCCTCGATCCCGTCGAGCACGGCCCGCACCCCGTCCCGGTCGAGCTCGGGGTGCGTCATCCACTCCAGGAACTCGTCGATGACCCGCTCGAAGATCACGTTGTTCTCCCACAACGTGTCATCCGCATCGAAGATCAGCATCCGTCCGTCAGCCCTTCTCCCAGTTCACCGGCCTGCGCACCCTACGCAGGCCCGGCGGCCGCCCGCACCGGATATTCCGTGCGGGGGAGAGGGAGGTCCCGGCCGGTGTCTCACCACCACCGGAGGTACGACAGCAGCCGCAGCAGTTCCAAGTAGAGCCAGACCAGGGTCATCGTCAGCCCGAACGCGACGTACCAGGCCCACCGGTGGGAGGCGCCGGACCGCAGCAGGCGGTTGGCGGCCTCGAAGTCCAGCAGGAGGAAGAAGGACGCGGCGGCGACCGCCAGCACACTCACCCCGAGGGCCAGGACACCGCCGTCCCGCAGCCCCAGGTCCGCGCCGAACCCCCACCAGGCGACCAGCTCCACCAGCAGCAGCACCAGCAGCCCGAGCGCCGCCCCGACCGCCCAGCGCGTCGCCTTCGCACCGATCCGCACCCTCCGGGTGCGATACGCCGCCAGCATGCCGGCGAAGACACAGCCGGTGCCGAGGACGGCCTGGGTCCCGACCCCCGGATGCAGCGCGTCGAAGAACTGCGTCGCCTCGCCGAGCACGATCCCCTCGACCGCCGCGAACAGCAGGGCCGGTGCGGCACCGGGCCGGGGCCGGAGGGCGAGGAAGATCCCGAGGCCCATACCGGCGAACAGGGCGGGCAGGGCGAGGTACCCGAGCTCCAGGAAGACGGTGAGGAAGGCGCTCGCCACCAGGACGGCGAACACCGCCAGGGTCTTCACGACGATGTCGTCGAGCGTGATCGGCCGGTCCGCGGCGACCGCCGGGGACGCCTCACCCGGCCTGACCGGACCGGCCGGTGACACCGCACCGTCCAGCGTCAGCAGATTACGGATCGCAGGGTTGCTCGTCGTGGGCACCGGCCCTCCCGGAGGATCGAGAAGTGCACAACTCCGTGTTGTCACAGCATAGTTGGCGAAAACGGGGAATACCTCAGTCCACCTCTACGACCTGCCGCGGGCCCGGCACGCTCGCCCGCAACGCCCGCGTCACGTCCGCCACCGCGGGGAACACGGTGTCCGCGCCGGGCGGGGAGGCATACGGCAGCGCCGTGCCCAGATGATCGCGCCAGGGCGCGGGCACGGCGATCGGCCGGCGGATACCGGTCAGCACCACACACTGGACCGCCTCGGCACCGTGGTCACGCAGCGCGGACCGCAACCGGCCCGGCAGCCCCAGGCGTTGCGGCACCGCGGTGTTGAGCAGTCGCTCGCCCAGGCTCTCGCCCTGCCCGGCGAGCTCGGCGCCGTGCAGCTGATGGACGGTGTCACGGATGGCCGGGTACTGCTCCGGCAGCACCCCGCGGCAGCGCAGCACGACCACGGTGTGCGTTTTCCCCTCGGCCTCCACCTCACAGGCGATGTCGAACGACATCCGCCGCTTGAGGAAGCCGTAACGGACCTCATTGATCACCTGAAGATTCGCCTCGGGGTCCGGCCGGCCGGTCTCCGGGGGCGGCTGGCTGTACAGCCCGTGGAGCTGTTCGCCGACCGTCACCGTGCCGGTGAACAGCCGCCGCAGACCGACGGCCACGGCATCGCGCTCGTACAGCTCCAGCCAGGCGGGCAGCCGGCTGACGCTGCTGAGATCGGGCGCCAGCAGCCGCGCCGTCTCGGCGTGCTCCAGCGCGTCGTCGCGCATCTGCTCGGTGAGCAGACCGATCCGGCGGCGCAGCTCGATCAGCGCCAGCGCGTCGAACTGCGCCGCCTCGTCACCGTTCCGCTGCCCGCCGACGCCTTCGAGCACCCCCGCCAGCACCTGGGTCGGGGCGGCCTCGGCGGGCCACCCGCGCCGCCGGGCCAGCTCGGTGAGCCGGTCCTGCGCGTACGGGGTCAGCCAGCCCCGGCCCTCGACGAAGCCGCCCCAGTCACGGGACTCCAGACCGTGCCGGGCGGCGAGCCTCGGCAGCCGGGCCAGCAGCGCCAGCAGCAGCAACTCGGCGTCATCGATGCCGTCCTGGTGGTGCCCGGTCTCCCGCAGCGCCTGGGCCAGTTGATGCCCGTCGAAGAGGGTCGCGAACACCTCGGACTCCGGGCACCCCAGGAGCTCCGTGAGCAGCGGCTGCGCGGCCGGGCCGACCAGCAGATGCAGATGCCGCCCGGTGAACACGGCCGGCAGCTCGGGCGGGGTGAAGGCGGCCCGGACCCGGGCCGCCAGCTCCGCCAGCTTCCCCTCGGCCTCGCTGAACCGCCCGATCCGGTGCGGCAGATCATGCGCGGCGAAGTTGCCCAGCGCCTCCTCGGCAGCCGCCCTGGCACGGTCCGAGCTCCGCACCATCCATACGACATACAGCTCGTTGTCCATGTCCTACCTCCCCGCCACCCGGCCGTAGCGCGGGGGTTCCTGCCCGGTGAGCACCTCGAAGAGCTCCTCGGCGGCGCCCCGCGACCCCCCGGCGTACGGCCCCAGCAGAATCTCCTCCAGCGCCCGGCCGAGCTTCGCCAGCGCCGCGTCGACGGCCTCCTGATGCTCGGCGAGCTCCTCACCGGCCTCGTCCAGCTGCCGGGCCAGCCGGGCGTACTCCACCGCGTTCCGGAAGAGCCATACCGCGTACTCCCGCTCGGGGCTCACCTTGTTCAGCGCATCGCCCTTGCAGCTCGCCCGCGCCCGCGGCAGCCCCTGGAACAGCCGCCGGATGCCCTTGTCCAGCCCGGCCTCCGGCAGGCTCTCCAGCCAGTCCCCGGTGAACTCCTCGTCCGCGCTGCCCGCTTCGTCCAGGGCCCGCAGCGCGACGTCGGGAAGTCCGGGCATCTGATGCCCGAGCAGACCGGGGATCTCCCGGGACTCCAGCCGGGCGGCCCGGCACTCCACGATCGCCCGCAGCAGCCAGACCCGGGCCTGCCACCGCGTCTCCGTACGGATGTCGTCCAGGCACTCCCGCGCGGTGAGGAACGCCTCGTTGCGCATCGCCATCAGCGCCCGGTCCATCCCCTCACCGAGCGAGGTGTGCCGTTCCGCGGTCCGCAGCGCCGTCTCGATCCGGTCCTCCTCGGCGGCGTCGGGCCCGGCCGGCTGGAGCGCCTCGATCATCCGCCGGGCGATGCCGTCCGGCCGCGCCCGCAGCGCTTCGAGGAACCGGCGGCTGAACTCCTCCTCGGCCCCGGGCTGTTCGGCCAGAGCGGCGAGGTCGTCCCAGAGCGCCTGCGCGGACGGGCCGACGGCGTCGGCCGGGGCCGGCTCGGCGTGGTCCGTGGCGTCCCGCACCACCAGCACGGCGCGCCCGGCATCGGCGAGGACCGCGGACCGCTCGGTGTCCACCAGCGTGTACGGGTGGCTGAACAGCACCGCCGGGTCCTCGGCGGTCGGCGGCAGATAGCGGCTGATCAGCACGGTGTGCGGGGTGAACACATCCTCCGGGGCGATGCCGTGCCGGCGCAGCGCGCACCGCCACTCGAACCACAGCATCGGCGCCGCCTCCGTGCACCAGGCGCGAAAGGCCCGTTCGGTGGCGGGACTCTCGTCCGGGACGACGCCCCGTAACGCGGCATCGAGGAACCGCCCCGCGGCCACCTGCCGCGCCGGGGCGTGCGGCCGGTGCACCGCCGTCTCCAGCTGCTCGACCAGCTCCCGCATCCGCTTGGCCCAGGCCCTCCGGATCTTGATCAGATGCGGAACATTGACCTCGTAGTACTTCTCGGTGGGCACCTCCTCCGGCTCGGTGAGCCGGATGGTCCGCCCGGTCGCCTCGTCGAACCGCACCACCAGCAGCACCGTCGCCGGCCACAGCGTCCGCCGCTCCTCCTCGCTCGCCTGCTCATAGGCCCGCATATCGGCCGTCAGCTGCTCGATCTCGGTCTCCAGCTGGTCCAGGCGCAGCCGGGCGTCCATCGTCAGCCGCTGCGACAGCACCCGCTGATGGGCCTGCTCGACGCTCACATAGGCGTCCGTGGTGAACAGATCCGGGCTGAACTCCAGCCCCACGGACGCCCCCTGCCCCCTGACCGTACGGAGATACGGCTGAAGGGACACCAGACCGTCGCCCCCGGCGGCGCGCGGCGCACGCAGAAAGGCCCGGTCCGTCTCACCCGCCGCCCGGTCCGCGAGCGCCCGCATCCCCTGGGTGTACGTCACCAGGTCCGCGTACGCGAGGTCCGCGACCTCCACCAGGCCGGTCTCGTGGGCCAGCGACCGCAGCAGGCCGACGAAGTCGCGCAGCGCGCCCCGGGCCGTCGACGACGCGGCATCCGCCACCGTCACCGACCGGGCGCGGAACACCGACGGGATGTCCGGCGTGGCCTGGGTGCCGGACAGCCCGGCGGTGACCCGGATCAGCCCGACGCCGATGTGGTCGCCGACGAAGTCGCCGCTCTCCGGGCCGCCCAGCCCGTTGACCCGCAGACAGGTGGTCAGCGCCGCCTGCACCACCTGCTGGCGGATCTCGGGAAGGCCCGCGCCGGCCACCAGCACCTCCACCGGGCCCTGTTCGTCCCCCGCCACCCACGCCCGCACCAGCGACGACGGGAGCGCGGCCCGCACCTGCGGCGCGAGCGCGGCCCGCGGCCCCCAGGCGAGCGGCGCGGGGAACAGCGGCCCGCACTCCGCGGCCTCCCGGGCCCGCCGGGCCCACCGGGCGACCGGCCCGTCGTCGGTCAGCGGATCACCGGCGGGCACCCGCAGCCCCAGCGCCCTGGCGTGCAGCACCAGCGCGAGATCGTCCTCGGTGTCACCGAACAGCGCCGCGTCCGGGCACTGCTGGAGCCAGTACTGCCACAACCTGCTCACCAGGCGCTTCGGCACGGCCGGCCGGCTGTCCCGGAAGCGCTGTGCGATCCGCTCGGCCTCGTCCGCTGTCCAGGTGTGCGGCAACCTGCTCAGCACCTCGTCGACGGCGTCCCCCCGCATGGATCTCCTCTCGTCGTCACATGTCGCCGGCACACCGGAATCCGACGTTCCCGCGGCACTCGACCGGTGACCGGGGCGACAGTTGCTCCCGCAGCCGAGCCGCGGGGGTGTCATAGGCCCCGCCGCGCAACACCGGCGCCCCCCTGTCGTCCACGCAGATGTCCCAGACGTTACCGAGCAGATCGCCGATGTTGTACGGGTTCGAGGGGAATTCCCCGACCGGGGTCAGCGCGGCATGACTGCCCAGGAAGTTCACCCGGCCCGCCGCGATCTCCGCCCGCCACCACTCGCCGCTCCGCCCGGCCCGCGCCGCCAGCTCCCACTCCACCGCGGTCGGCAGCCGCAGCGGCAGGCCCAGCCGGCGGCCCGCCCAGGCCAGATACGCGCGGGCCGCGGGCGCGCTCACCGCGACCACCGGGTGGTCCGCGCGCCCCGCCGGGAAGTCCGCACCGTGCCAGCCCGCCAGGTAGTTGTCGTCCACGTCCGTGCCCGCCGCCCGCGCGGCCGCCGGGTGCCAGCGCGCGTTCGCCGGATCGCGGAGGAAGGCACCGAACTGCGCATGGGTCACCGGGTACCGGCCCAGCCACATCGACCGCGTCTCCGTGAGCGCCACCGGGACCAGCTGCGGCCGGGCGGGCACCGGCCCGCCGGCCGGCCCCCGCACCCGCGCCGGGGACACCACCCCACCGTCCGGCGGGGCCATCGCGCCGGCCGTCGCATCCGCCGGAACCCGCGGCGGCGCCTCCCCGGCCGCGGGCCGCGCGACCGTCACCCCGGCGCGGTTACGGAACAGACAGATCTCCCCGGCGGTCTGGCGGGTGCTCAGCTGGGGCAGCGGCCGGGACTTCGCGGTGAGCGCCGCCGTCAGCTCCGCGAACAGCGCCGCCATGCTCAGCAGGGCGGGCCGCCCCGGTACCCCGTCCGCCACGAGCCGGATCAGCTCCCCGGTGAACGCGGTGTACGTCTCTCCCGGCGGGGCCAGCGCCTGCCGTGTCGCGGCGGTGGCGGTGAGCACACACGCCCCCTCGACGGCCACCGCGGGCGCGACATCCGGGGCCTGCATCAGACCGTCCAGCGCCAGCCCGCTCCAGCAGCAGTCCAGGATCACCACTTTCCGCCGGGCGGTGGGCCGCCCGCCCGACGGGTGGAGCAGGACCGACCGCAGCTCCTCGTAACGCAGTGCCGTGTACGACGGGCCCGACTGCGACCCGGGCAGCGCGAGATGGAGCTCTCCCGAACGCGGATCCACCAGACCGTGCCCGGCGTAATACACCACCACGGTGTCGGTCGCCTCGGCGGTGGCGTCCTCCACCGCCTTCAGGATCGCCTCCCGCGGTGCCTGCCGCAGCACCCGGCACCGATCGTCGGCCAGCCCCCAGACCGCCGGATCACGGCACAGCTCCCGCAGCCGGCCGACATTGCGCGCCACCGCCGGAATATCGTCCAGCTGCGTATACGCATGGGTGCCGATCAGGACGGCGCACGAGCGGGACGGATCGGACAACGCCCCCGCCACCGCACTACTCCCGCCGCCCGGGCCGGCCCACCGGTGCCGCGCGACCCCCGTCGCCCCCGGCCCCCGAGCCCCGCCCGCCGTCGATCCGTACGCGCACCGCCGCCCCCGCCGCCGTCCGTGAACCCCGTCAGAGCGGTCAGCATAAGCGGCACCCCGCGCTCAGATCCCGGGATCAGGTGATCGGGCCGTCCGCCCACTCCGCCAGCCGCAGCCGGCTCTCGAACCGCCGTACGCGGCCGTCCACCGGATCGGTGAACTCCAGGACCTTCGCGAGCAGTTGGAGCGGCGCGCCGAAGTCGTCCGGGGCCGGGTCCGTGACGACCGGATAGACCGGGTCATGGCGGATCGGCAGCCCGAGGCCGTTCATATGGACCCGCAGCTGATGGGTCCGGCCGGTCGCGGGCAGCAGCCGGTACCGCCCGAGCCCGCCGCGCCGCTCCACCAGCTCGATCCGGCTCTCCGCGTTCGGCACCCCGGCCTCCTCGCGCGCGGCCATCACCCCGCGCTCCTTCACGATCCGGCTGCGCACGGTCACCGGCAGCGCCACCGCCCCGTCGTACGGCGCCACCGCCTCGTACTCCTTGCGCACCCGCCGCTCACCGAACAGATTCTGGTACGCGCCCCGGTCCCCGGGCCGTACGACGAACAGCGCCAGCCCCGCCGTCAGCCGGTCCAGCCGGTGCGCGGGCTGGAGCGCGGGCAGCCCGAGATCCCGCCGCAGCCGCGCCAGCGCGGTCTCGGTGATGTGTCGCCCGCGCGGCGTGGTGGCCAGAAAGTGTGGTTTGTCGGCGATCACGATCCGCTCGTCCCGGTGGACGATCCCCACCTCGAACGGCACCGGCACCTCCGGCGCGAAGTCCCGGTGGAACCACACATACCGCCCGGCCGCATACGCCTCGCCCCCGCTCAGCACCCCGTCCGCCCCGACGAACCGCCCCGCGCCCAGCATGGCGTCCACCCGCCCGGCCCCGATCGCCCCCTGGAACCGGTCGACGAGATGGTCCCGGACGGTGTCCCACACCCCGCCCGGATCGGCGGGCAGCCGCACCCGTACGGGATCGATCCCGTCACGCTGGGGGAGGGGGGCCGGAGGAACCGGGGATCTGCGTCTCACCCGGCAAGAGAACACCGGCCCGGCCGGTGGCTCAAGTCCGTACGGGCCGCGACCGGCCGCGGACCTGGTGTGAGCGGGCCCCGGCGCACGCGCGCCCGGGCGGAAACGGTCAAAGCCCGCCCCGGCCGAGCGGCCGGTGCGGGCTTCGATACTGCGAGTGTCCGAGGGGGGACTTGAACCCCCACGCCCGATAAAGGGCACTAGCACCTCAAGCTAGCGCGTCTGCCATTCCGCCACCCGGACAAGGTGTCTGTCGTTGCGGCCCCGGGCCGCTCCGACGTGGAAAACAATAGCAAACATTCGAGGGTGGTCGATCACCCGCACATGTGGCCGGATGCGGGCCTGTGACCAGGGCATGTCGGGAGTATTGCGGCCTTGGGCCCAGCGGGCGACGGGTGGAGGATGGCAGTGGACCCCCGCCGCGGGTCGCGCTCCTCAGGGCGTGCCATGCGGCCGTGAACCCAGAGGAGGCACTGTGAGGGAGCTCAGCGAGCTGCGCGAGCGAACCGTGGAGAGGTGCGCACCGCGCGCATGCGGGGCCGGGCGGAACGAGGTCTCGGCATGAGTGAGCCGCAGCCGCCGCGCACGGTCACCGGTGAGGACGAGGTGGTCGACCTGTGCCGGGACCTGATCAGGATGGACACCAGCAACTACGGCGACCACTCGGGCCCGGGTGAGCGGGCCGCCGCCGAGTACGTCGCGGAGAAGCTCGCCGAGGTCGGCCTGGAGCCGCAGATCTTCGAGTCCCACAAGGGCCGCGCCTCGACCGTCGCCCGCATCGAGGGCGAGGACCGCTCGCGGCCCGCACTGCTGATCCACGGCCACACCGACGTCGTCCCGGCCAACGCCGACGACTGGACCCACCACCCCTTCTCCGGCGAGATCGCCGACGGCTGCGTCTGGGGCCGCGGCGCGGTCGACATGAAGGACATGGACGCGATGACGCTGGCCGTCGTCCGCGACCGGCTGCGCACCGGCCGTAAGCCGCCGCGCGACATCGTGCTGGCGTTCCTCGCGGACGAGGAGGCGGGCGGCACCTACGGCGCGCGCTATCTCGTCGACCACCACCCGCACCTCTTCGAGGGCGTCACGGAGGCGATCAGCGAGGTCGGCGGCTTCTCCTTCACCGTCAACGAGCAGGTGCGGCTGTACCTCATCGAGACGGCCCAGAAGGGCATGCACTGGATGAAGCTGACCGTGGACGGCAGCGCCGGACACGGTTCGATGATCCACAAGGACAACGCCATCACCGAACTGTCCGAGGCCGTCGGGCGGTTGGGCCGGCACGAGTTCCCGGTGCGGGTGACGAAGACCCTGCGGTCCTTCCTCGACCAGCTCGGCGACGCGCTGGGCACCGAGCTCGACCCGGAGGACATGGACGCCACGCTGGCGAAGCTCGGCGGCATCGCCAAGCTGATCGGCGCCTCGCTCAAGAACACCGCCAACCCCACGCAGCTGGGCGCCGGTTACAAGGTCAATGTCATCCCCGGGCAGGCCACCGCGCATGTCGACGGCCGGTTCCTGCCGGGCTACGAGGAGGAGTTCCTGGCCGACGTGGACCGGCTCCTGGGCCCGCGCGTCAAGCGCGAGGACGTGCACGCGGACAAGGCGCTGGAGACCACCTTCGACGGTGCGCTGGTGCAGGCGATGCAGTCGGCGCTCCAGGCCGAGGACCCGATCGCGCGGGCGGTGCCGTACATGCTCTCCGCCGGCACGGACGCCAAGTCCTTCGACGATCTCGGGATCCGCGGATTCGGCTTCGCGCCGCTGAAGCTGCCGCCGGAGCTGGACTTCGCGGGGATGTTCCACGGTGTGGACGAGCGAGTGCCGGTGGACGGACTGAAGTTCGGGGTGCGGGTGCTCGACCGGTTCATCGACCAGAGCTGAATTCGGCGCGATTTTCCTGCCTTTCGCGCCGGCTTCGCTGAAAAGAGTGAACGCACCGATGTGTTCGTAGCTTGAACGGCATTTTCCTCGTTGCAGTCAGTACGGTCCGCGGCTGGGATCGTATTGCCTACAAGGAGGACTAATGATCAAGAAGGTCGTCGCAGCTACGGCAGTCGCCGGTGGTGTCGTACTCGCCGGTGCCGGCCTGGCCGTTGCCGACTCGGGGGCCCAGGGTGCGGCCCTGAACTCTCCGGGTGTGGTGTCCGGCAACACCATTCAGGTGCCGGTCCAGGTCCCGGTGAACGTCTGCGACAACACGATCTCCGTGGTGGGTCTGCTGAACCACGACTTCGGCGCCGGCTGCGTCAACAAGTGACCTTCTGACGTCCTTTGGCGTTGTATTTACACCCGTAAGGGGCTGACTCGGCTCCCCGGAGGCGTGCCACGCAATCCGGAGCGGCTGAGTATTTCGGCGGGCGGGGCGGTCTTTTCGAAGACCGCCACTCGTCCGTATTCCTGTAAGGCACTAGGCAGGGGAACAACCTATGAGACAGGTCGCACGAAAGGGCCTGATCACCGCGGCCGCCGCCAGTGGCGTACTCGCCATGGCCGCCGGCTACGCACAGGCCGACGCGGGAGCCGCCGGAGGGGCGGCGAATTCGCCGGGCGTGGGATCCGGCAACAACGTTCAGGTACCGGTCCATGTGCCGGTGAACGCCTGCGGGAACACCGTCAATGTGGTCGGGCTGCTGAACCCCGCGTTCGGCGACCGCTGCGCCAACGACGGCGGTGGCAGGCACCAGGGTGGGAACCACCAGGGTGGGAACCACCATCAGGGCGGGCACACGGGGGCCGGCGCCGCCGGTACCACCGCGAACTCGCCGGGTGTCGTGTCGGGCAACAATGTCCAGGCTCCGGTCGACGTACCGGTCAACGTCTGCGGCAACCATGTCTCGGGAGGCGGGCTGCTGAACCCCGCCTTCGGCAACCACTGCGCCAACGGGTCCTCGACGACCCCGGGCAGGCCGCACGAGCCGGGTAAGCCGCACCACCCCGGCAAGCCCCATCACCCGGGCAAGCCGCACGAGCCGGGTAAGCCGCACCACCCGAGCACGCCGCACCACCCCGGCAAGCCTCACCAGCCGGGTAACCCGAGCCAGCAGACCCCGCACAAGCCGGGTAAGCCGCAGACCGGGGGGCACAGCCAGCAGGCGACGCCCGCCAAGCCCGTCGGGCACCTCGCCCAGACCGGTGCCGGCTCGATCGGCTACGCGGTTCCGGCCAGCGCCGGAATGCTGCTCGGTGGCGTCCTGCTCTACCGCAAGACGCGCGCCGCCCGCCGGTGACCAGCAGCAGATAGCCCATCGGCAGCTCACCGAGCGGGCCCCGTCGTGACGGGGCCCGCTCTGCTGTTCTCAGCCCCCGGTGGCGCTCACCACGTCGCGCGGAGCTGGCGGATGATCCGGCGGCGCAGCCGTACCTTACGGCTCCCGTCCGGGTTCAGACGCAGTCGGTCCAACTCCCAGTGTCCGTACTCGGCATGGTCCGTCAGCAGGCGTGTGGTGGCCTTCCGGGAGACTCCCCGGGGCACATACACATCGCAGAATTCGTATTCCGGCATCGCATCTATTGTGCGGGACCGGCCCCGGTACGGATAGCGTCTGCACTATGTCTGATGCTGCGCAGCCTTCCGCTGCCGAGGTACGTGCCGCCGCCGAGGCGGTCAAAGCCGCACTGGACCGTCACCTCGACGCGGTCGAACGCCGCTCGGGGCAGGACGATCCGGCCGTGTACGCCGCGTTCGACGAGCTCGCCGCGGCGGCTGAGGTCTATGACGAGCTGCTCTACGACACCTACGACGAGGTCACCCCCTTCGAGATCCCCGGAAACGAGGCGCTGCCCGCATACGCGGGCCCGGAAGAGCCGAGCGCGCTGAGCGTGCTGATCCGCCGGGATTACACCGTCGCCGCACCGCAGCGACTGCTGCATCAGGCACAGCGCATCGCCGATCTTGATCCGGACGCCGCCGACGAGGCGGCCGGCAGCGCCGCGGATGCCGCCGCGGTCGTCGGCACCAGCGTGCATGCGGCGCTCGGTGTCCTCTTCGGGGAGTTCGAACCGGACGAGATCGCCACCCGGCACAAGGAGTTCGGCCTGGAGGAGGGTGACTCCACCCTCTGGGTGGCGGCCGCCGACGACCCGGCCGAGCCGGGGGAGTGGCTGTCCGCCCCGTTCGACCAGGCGGATCCCCAGCGGGTGGTGTGCCGCTTCGACGTCAGCGCCGTCTTCGACGAGGAACTGGGCGAAGACGACCTGATGGAGCCGCTCGACAACGAACGGTGAGGGAGGCGCCGGGCTGCCTTGTGCCGCACCGGCGCCGCCCGCTGATCCGCATACACCGCTGATCCGCATAGGCCGCTGCCCCGGCCCGACGGCTTGTTCCGCGACGGGCCGGGGCAGCGGCATGCAGGGGCTGAGCGGAGGGCGCCGAAGCCCCCGGGGCTCAGTCGGCCGCCGGCTCCTCGCCGGATTGCACGCTCTGCCGGAGCAGGCCGCGCAGCCGGGTCGTGCGCTCCTTCACGGGCACCTCGGCGACCGCGCGGGCCAGCGCCTGGTCGGCGCCCTGGACGACCGACAGATGCCGCTCACCGCGGCTGAAGGCGGTGTAGACCCAGGCGCGGGTCAGCCCGCCGGTGGCGTCACCGGGCAGCACGACCACCGCGGCCGGCCAGCGCGTGCCGGCCGCCTGGTGGGCGGTGAGCGCCCAGCCGTGCCGTACCGCTCCGGTGCCGACCTGCTCGCGCGGGACCACGACCGCGGAGCCGTCGCAGTCGAGATGCAGTCCGGCCGCGTCCGCGCCGGTGACCGTGCCGGGAACCGTGCGGCCGGGGGCCGGGGTGTAGGCCACGCGGTCGCCGGGGTCGAAGCCGCCGAACCGGCCGGGGCCGGGGTTGAGCCGCTCCTTGAGGGCGGCGTTGAGCGCGCGGGTGCCGGCCGCGCCGCCGTGGCCGACCGTGATGACCTGGGTGTGGTCCGCGGGGACCCCGAACGCCCGGGGCACGGAGTCGGCGACCAGCTGGACGGTGCGGTGCACCGCCTCACCGGCATCCCGCACCGGGACGATCACCACCTCCTTGCCGGGCGCCTCGACCTGGCTCAGCTCCCCGATGCCGATCCCCGACACCAGCTCGCCGACCGGGCCGAAGTCCGGGGTGCGGGAGGCGACCTGCGGACAGAAGCGGGCCGCGAGGAGATCGGCGAACAGCCGGCCGGGCCCGGCGGACCACAGCACGCCCGGGTCACCGCTGAGCACCAGCCGGGTCCCGTCGGTCAGCGACTCGACGAGCAGTGCGGCGGTCTCCAGATCCAGCTGCGGGGCGTCCAGCACGACCAGCAGATCGAGGGCGAGGGCGCCGTCCGCGTCCCGTCCCGGCCCCTCCCGGCCGGACAGCAGGCCGGAGACGGTCACCGCTGCGGTGGCGGGGTCCGGGGAGCCGGCGGCCGAGGCGTCGGGCGCGCTCCCGGTGAGGTGCGCGGCGAGGCGGCGGCGGCCGTTCTCGGTGTGGGTGGCGCCGAAGGCCCGCAGCCCCAGCGAACGGGCCGCGGCGATCAGCGCGGCCGGCTCGGCACGGGCCGCCTCCGCGCCCGTGTGGGCCACCAGGCCGCTGTGCGCGGCGGCACGGATGAGCTCGGCGGCCGACGGCGAGGGCGCGGCGGCCGCCACGGCCTCCCAGCGGGCAGCGGAGGGCCGGGCGGGCCGGGGGGCCGTGCCGTCGTCGGTGGGGGTGTTGGTGGGGGCGTCGGTGGCGGGAGCCGTGGTGGCGGGGCTGTCCCCGGCCGCGTTGCCGTCGGCTGCCTGCGGCTCTCCGTCGGCCGTGGCCCCGGCGGCCTCCGCCCCGGCGGCCCCCGCCCCGGCGGCCTCCGCCCCGTTGGCCTCCGCCTCGCCGGCCTCGGCCGGCTCCGTGTCCTGGGTGGGCTCCGCCACCGCTGCGAAGGTGTTGAGCAGCCGTGCCAGACCGTCGGCGACGCTCTCCTCGGCCATCGCGAACCGGTCCAGGCCGAGCAGGATCCGGACCGGCTGCTCCTCCTCGTCGTCGTCACCCGTGGCGGGACGTGGCCGGCCGCCCGGCTCGTCGATCGCGTCCTGGAAGACCAGCACGGCACTGTCCGCGATGGCCGCCTGAAGGGCGTCATCCGGGTCGGGCACCGCGCGCTGGGCCAGGGCCGCCCGCAGCGCGGCGGCCTCCAGGGCGGAGTGGCCCGCGAGCGCGGCCTGCTCCAGCAGCCAGCTGACCAGTGCCTGTGCGCGCCGTTCGTCGCCCGGCCCACAGGCGGGGCCGAGCAGCGCCCGCGCGAAACCGTCGGCCTGCTCGGGGCGGACCCCGGGCACTCCGAGCAGCAGCCAGGGGTCCTCGCCCAGCGCTTCGGCGGCCCGCTCACCCAGGACCTCCGCGGTCTGCTCGGCCAGCGTCTCGGGGGCACCGCCCGCCGCGAGCACCTGCCGTACGCCCTCGACCCCGGGGAGGGCCCGCACCGCGGGCCGGGGAGCGGGGGCGGGGCCGGTAGCTGCCGGTGCGGCGGCGGCCGGGCCGATGGCACCGCCCTCCGGCCCGCCCGGACGGGCCGGTCCGCCGTTCTCCTGCTCCTGCGCGGTGCGCTGCCGCGTCACCTCCGGGCCCGTGCCCGTGGGCCCGCCCTGCTGCCCGCCCTGCGGCGCGGCCTTGGCCGGCTGGGCGGCGGAGGCGGCCGGCCTGGCGGGGCGGGGGGCGTCATTGAAGAACGAAGCGGCCGAGCGCTCACCACTCTCCACGGCCCGCACGGCCGCAGCCAGCGCGTCGGCGGTGGCTTTGGCCGAGCCGGATGCCGGGGCCCTCTTCGCCACACCGGGGGTCGCAGCCTCGGCGCCGGACGCCGGGTCGGCGGACTCCGCCTCAGAAGACCGCGTGCCGGTCTCCGCCCCGGAAGCCGCAGCCTCGGCCTCCGATCCGGCAGTCTCAGCCTCCGCTCCGGCCGCCCCGGCGCCCTCCTTGTGCCCCGTCGCCTCCTGGCCCGTCGCCTCCTCGCCCGGCGCCGCCGCGCTCTCCGGCGCTTCCGCGCCTCCCGGCTCCGCCGCGGCATCGGGTGTCCGAGCCTCCGCGGTGCCGGGTGCGGCCTCCTGCCCGGGCGGGGTTTCGCCGGCGAGGCGGTCGGTGCTCACAGCGTGCTCCAGTCGTGATCGGGGTAGTGGTGCACCGGCGCCGAAACATCGTCCAGCGCCTGGCGGATCTCGTCAGGAAGACTAAGGGTCTCCACTGACAATGCGGCTCTGAGCTGCTGCGCTGTGCGGGCGCCCAGGATCGGCGCGGTCACGCCGGGGCGGTCGCGGACCCAGGAGAGCGCGACCTGGAGCGGGGTGACGGCCAGTCCGTCGGCGGCGGTGGTGACCGCTTCGACGACCCGGCTCGCGGTCTCGTCGAGATAGGGCGCGACGAACGCCGCCAGATGCTCCGAGGCACCACGGGAGTCGGTCGGCGTCCCATGGCGGTACTTGCCCGTCAGCACCCCCCGGCCGAGCGGCGACGACGGCAGCAGGCCGATGCCGAGGTCGAGGGCCGCGGGCAGCACCTCCCGCTCGATGCCGCGCTGGAGGAGGGAGTACTCCATCTGTGCGCTCGCGAGACGGTTGCGTACACCGGGCGCCGCGAGCTGCCAGGTGCCGGCCCGGGCTAGCTGCCAGCCGGAGAAGTTCGCCAGCCCCACATAGCGCGCCCGGCCGCTGGTGACGGCGAGGTCGAGGGCCTGGAGCGTCTCCTCCAGCGGGGTGTGCGGATCGAAGGCGTGCAGCTGCCACAGGTCGACGTAGTCGGTGCCCAGCCGCTCCAGGGAGGCGTCCAGGGCGGCGAGGAGATGGCGCCGGGAGCCGTCGACCCGGCGGTCCGCCTCCAGGACGCTGCCCGCCTTGGTGGCGATCACCAGATCCTCGCGCGGAATCAGCTCTTCCGTCAGCCGGCCGAGGAGGTATTCGGCGCCGCCGTCGGCGTAGATGTCGGCGGTGTCCACGAGGCTGCCGCCGGCCTCCCAGAACGCCTTGAGCTGGTCGGCGGCTTCCTGCTCGTCCGTGTCGCGCGCCCAGTTCAGGGTGCCGAGCCCGAGGCGGGTCACGCGCAGGCCCGTACGGCCGAGGTGCCTTTGCTCCATGAGCCTTGAGATTACTGGGCGGAAGCCGGCATCAGGGGACCTGTGGACAACCCGCCGATGACAGCCGGCGCGACCGGCGGCTACAGTCCCCGCAACAGCGACGTTACTGATGGGTAAGGGGAGCGGCATGAGGCTTGGCATCAACCTCGGCTACTGGGGCGCCGGGATGGACTCCGACAATCTCGCGGTGGCACAGGAGGCCGATCGCCTCGGCTACTCCGTCTGCTGGGCGGCGGAGGCGTACGGCTCCGACGCCGCCACCGTGCTCTCCTGGGTCGCGGCGCAGACCGAGCGGATCGACATCGGTTCGGCGATCTTCCAGATCCCGGCGCGTACGCCCGCGATGACCGCGATGACGGCCGCGACCCTGGACTCCCTCTCCGGGGGCCGGTTCCGCCTGGGCCTCGGTGTCTCCGGGCCGCAGGTCTCCGAGGGCTGGTACGGCGTCAAGTTCGACAAGCCGCTGGCCCGCACCCGTGAGTACGTGGACATCGTCCGTAAGGCGATGTCGCGCGAGCGGCTGTCCTACGAGGGCGAGCACTGGACGCTGCCGCTGCCGGGCGGCCCCGGCAAGCCGCTGAAGCTCACGGTGCACCCGCAGCGCGAGTACATCCCGCTCTACATCGCCGCGATCGGTCCCAAGAACCTCCAGCAGACCGGTGAGATCGCCGACGGCGCGCTGCTGATCTTCCCCTCGGCCGACCACCTGGAGGAGACCGCGATCGCGCACCTCCGGGCCGGCCGGGAGAAGGCGGGCAAGACGCTGGACGGCTTCGACGTCTGTCCGACGCTGCCGCTGGCCGTCGGCGCGGACAAGGACGTCAGCGCGCTGGCCGACATGTTCCGCCCGTACACCGCGCTCTACGTCGGCGGTATGGGCAGCCCCAAGCAGAACTTCTACAACCAGCTCGCGCAGCGCATGGGTTACGGGAAGGAAGCCGCCGAGATCCAGGAGAAGTACCTGTCCGGCGACAAGGAAGGCGCCGCCGCCGCGATCCCGGAGCGGCTGATCGACCAGACCACGCTGCTCGGCTCCGTCGAGCGGATCGCCGACCGGATGCAGGCATACGCGGCGGCCGGTGTGACCACCCTGACGCTCGCCCCCGCGGGCTTCTCGCTGGAGGACCGGCTGGCGTCGCTGCGGGCCGGTACCGAGGCCCTGGAGCGCGCCGGGCTGGCGTAACGCCCACCGGGGGGCCGGACCCCTCTGCCTCCCACCCGGGCCCGGCGCCCGGAGCGCCGGGCCGGCGAGGCCCCGCGGCCGTGGTGGGGGCTCGGGGGTCTTCCCCACCACGGCCGTCAGCAGCACAACGCGGCCACGGGCACGCTGGTTACGCCCGCGACGGGGGCACCCCTAGGGCCTGTCTTCAAAGTCCCGCCTGCCTCGCGACGCCTGGCACGCACTCCCCCACGCCTGAACGGCGCGGGGGGACCCCCGTGCCGCGTTGTCGGGATCATCCCGGTACACCCAGCACCGGGACGACCCTCCGCCTTGCGATCGCGCTCGGCATCCAGTGGCTCTTTCGAGGAGCCGAGACGAAGCGAGCGCAGCGAGTGAAGTGCACCAGACGCCGCGAGCCCCGCCCTACGGGCGAACGACGGCACTTTGAAGACAGGCCCTAGCCCGAACGGCCGAACGCGCCGCCGCTCCGGTTGCCGCCCATGGAGTACCCCCATTGACTCGTCCATTACGGGTGTGTCCGTTCGGAGGTGGCAAAGATGCTCTCGGCCCGAAGCCTGTTCCAGGAGATCGTCGACAACGACGACTCCTTCCGTTTGTTCTGTTCCATCGCGGCCAGCGGCGAGGCGCAGGGCGGCTGGGAGAACGGCCGGATCGCCGCGCTGCTCCCCGCGTCCATGCGGGAGCTGGCACCCAAGGTCGCCCGGCACGGCGCCGACGAGGACAAGCACGGCCGGATCTTTCAGGCCCTGATGCGCAAGCGCGGACTGACGCCGACCGCCGTCCCGGTGGAGACCGACTACACCGCGCTGCTGGAACGGCGGGGCATCGGCCTGACGCACGACAAGCTGCGCCGCGACCAGCCGCTCACCGAGCGGGACATCGTCATCTACCTCTCCCACAGCCGGGTCACCGAACAGCGCGCCGCCGGCCAGATGGTGATGCTCACCAAGCACTTCGGCGACCACCCCGAGCTGGGCAAAGCGGTCCGGATGATCTCCCAGGACGAGGACAACCATCTCGCGTACTGCCATGAGGAGCTGCTGCGGCTGGCCCGCGCCGGGCACGGCCGCGCCATCCAGCGGACCCTGCGGGAGTGCGCCCGTGCCGAGATCGTCGTCTACCGGGACGTCAGCCTGGCGGTGATGGCCCACATGGGCCGCATCCTGGAGTGGCCCAGGGCGAAGTCCGCCGCGCTCGCCGCCGGGATCTGGGCGGTGTACGGCTATGAGCGGCTGGCCGGCTGGCGGCGGATGGTCAGCCTCCGGATGCCCGAGCGGCGGAACGCGCTGGGCGGACCGGCCACCTCCGCACCGGAATTCGCCTGAGCGGACACCCCGCCCCCGGAACCGGCGTCAGAGCCAGCCGCGGCGCTTGAACAGCCGGTACAGCGACACCTCGATGATGACCATCACTCCCAGGATCACCGGGTACCCCAGATCCCACTTCAGCTCCGGCATGTTGTCGAAGTTCATGCCGTAGACGCCGGCGATCAGGGTGGGGACGGCCGCCAGCGCCGCCCAGGCCGAGATCTTGCGCATGTCGTCGTTCTGCCGTACGCCCATCTGCGCGAGGTGGGCGGAGAGAATGTCCGACAACAGCCGGTCCAGGCCCTCCACCGACTCGTTGGCGCGGGTGAGATGGTCGTCGACATCACGGAAGAACGGCCGGGCGTGCGTGTGCACGAAGGGCACCCCGGGGTTCTGGAGCCGGGTCATCGGCTCCGCCAACGGGCCGGTCGCCCGGCGGAATTCGAGCACCTCGCGCTTGAACGCATAGATCTCGGCGGCGGTGTTCCGGGTGTCCCGGCCGCGTACCGGAGCGAACACCTCCGCCTCCAACTCCTCCAGATCCAGCTGGAGTTCGGCGGCCACGTCGATGTAGTGGTCCACCACCGCGTCACTCACCGCGTACAGCACCGCCCCCGGGCCGTGCCGCAGGATCTCCGGATGCTCCTCCAGCCGGTGCCGCACCGCCGCCAGCGGGCTGGCCTCCCCGTGCCGGACGGTGACGACGAACGCGTCGCCCACGAACACCATCAGCTCCGACGCGGTCACCGTGTCCGCCTGGTCGTCGTAGGTGACCGGTTTCAGCACCATGAACAGCGAGTCGTCGTAGACCTCCAGCTTGGGCCGCTGATGCGCCTTGAGCGCGTCCTCGACGGCCAGCGGGTGCAGCGCGAATTCGGACCGGACGCGCGCGAACTCCTCCTCCGTCGGCTCGTACATCCCCAGCCACAGGAAGGAGTGCCCCTCGGCCCGCGCCTCCTCCAGGGCGTGCGAGAAGTCGGTCGTGCACTCGGTGCGACGGCCCTCACGGTAGATGGCGCTGTCGACGATCACACCGGCATTCTCGCGCGTCGCCCGGCCACCCGCCAGGAAGCGCACGGCCACCTGACGGGAAGGCCCACCGGGAACGTAGGGTGGCGGTCATGCCCACGCTGATCCTGGTGCGGCACGGCCGCTCCACCGCCAATACCGCCGGGGTGCTCGCCGGGCGGGCGCCCGGAGTCGCGCTCGACGAGCGCGGCGCGGCCCAGTCCGCCGCGCTGCCCGCACGGCTGGCGCAGGTGCCGCTGACCGCCGTCGTCTCCAGCCCGCTCCAGCGCTGCCGGGAGACCCTGGCGCCGCTGCTGGAGGCCCGGCCGTGGCTCACGCTGCACCTCGACGACCGGATCAGCGAATGCGACTACGGCGCGTGGTCGGGCCGGAAACTCGCCGAACTGAGCGACGAGCCGCTGATGGAGATCGTCCAGCAGCACCCGTCCGCGGCCGCCTTCCCCGGCGGAGAGTCGATGCGCGCGATGCAGGCCCGCGCGGTGGACGCCGTACGGGACTGGAACACCCGGATCGAGGAGGCGCACGGCCCCGAGGCGACCTACGCCATGTGCTCGCACGGCGACATCATCAAGTCCCTGGTCGCCGACGCGCTGGGCATGCATCTCGACCTCTTTCAGCGGATTTCCGTCGAGCCCTGTTCGGTCACCGCGATCCGCTACACCCGGCTGCGCCCCTACCTCGTCCGGCTCGGGGACACCGGAGACTTCGGATCGCTCGCGCCCCGGGAGGAAGGCGGCGCCGCGGCGGCCGAGCGGGACGCGGCAGTCGGCGGTGGTGCGGGAGCAGCGTGATCAGTCCGCGCAGTAGGGTGGTGCGACGGCGCTGCCCGCCACGCCCCTGCGATCCGCGCAGTGACCGCAGGACGTGCAGCGACCGCAGTGACCCCGCAGTCGAGCAATCGGAGCAGGACGTTGTCCCGTCAGGTGTTCTTCTACGACGCGCCGGACCGCTTCGTGGCCGGTACGGTCGGGCTGCCTGGCCGCCGTAGCTTCTACCTCCAGGCCACCGCGGCCGGCCGCACCACCAGCGTCGCCCTGGAGAAGACCCAGGTCGCCGCGCTCGCCGAGCGGATCGACGAGTTGCTGGACGAGGTCGTCCGGCGCAGCGGCGGCAACGCCCCGGTGCCCGCGGTCTCGCCCGCCGAGCTGTCCGACACCGCGCCGCTGGAATCGCCGGTCGAGGAGGAGTTCCGGGTCGGCACGATGGCGCTCGCCTGGGACGGCGAGGACGAGCGGATGATCGTCGAGGCACAGGCCCTGGTCGAGCTGGACGCGGACAGCGACGAGGACCTCGCCGACGCCGAGGAGCGGCTGCTCCAGGACGACGAGAACGGCCCCCCGATGCTGCGGGTGCGGCTCACCGGCACCATGGCCAGGGCGTTCGCCAAGCGGGCGCTGGAGGTCGTCAACGCCGGCCGCCCGCCGTGCCCGCTGTGCAGCCTGCCGCTCGACCCGGAGGGACACGTATGCCCGCGCCAGAACGGATACCGACGGGACGCCTGAGCGCCATGGAGTCCGCCGCAGAGCCCGCCACGCCGCTGCCCGGCCCCGCCCGGCCGCAGGACCCGCCGGCGGCCGCGCCGGAGCCCGCCGGGCACCCGTCGGCCGCGCTGCTCGCCGAAGGGGAGCTGACCGTCCGCGGCCGCATTCAGGAAGCGTCCAATGCGGTGCTGTACTGCACGGTCGCGTACGACGGCCGCAGCGCCGCCTGTGTCTACAAGCCGGTCGCCGGTGAGCGCCCGCTGTGGGACTTCCCCGACGGCACGCTCGCCCAGCGTGAGGTCGCCGCGTACGAGGTCTCCCGGGCCTGCGGCTGGGACCTGATCCCCCCGACGGTGCTGCGGGACGGCCCGTACGGCACCGGCATGGTCCAGGAGTGGATCGACCCGCCGGAGAGCAGCGACGAGGTGCCCGAGCTGCTGGCACTGGTGGAGGACGAGGAGCCGGGGCCCGGCTGGAAGGCCGTCGGGCTCGCCCAGATCGGCGAGGGCCGCACCGCGCTGCTGGTGCACGCCGACCACCCGCGGCTGCGGCGGCTCGCGGTGCTCGACGCGGTGATCAACAACGGTGACCGCAAGGGCGGCCATCTGCTGCCCGGCGCCGACGGGGAGTTCTTCGCCATCGATCACGGGGTGACGTTCAACGCCGAGGACAAGCTGCGCACGCTGCTGTGGGGGTGGGCGGGGGAGCCGCTGACCGACGAGACGCTGGAGGTCCTGCGGGGCCTGGAGCGGGCGCTGGAGGACGGCCGGCCGCTCGCCGCCCGACTGGCCGAACTGATCACGGACGCCGAGACCGAGGCGCTGCGGGCGCGGGTGGCGGGGCTGCTGAGCAGCGGCCGGCACCCGGAACCGAGCGGCGAATGGCCCGCGATCCCCTGGCCGCCCGTCTGAGCCGTCGGGAACCCGTGCCGCGGCGACGGGCACTTGCACATACGACCGTCGAACACAAGACCGCCTTTCCGGCCAGACCTCCGGTCCGGTTCGTATGCGGAACATCCGTCCGGTTACGCTCAAGGCATGCATGCATGGCCCGCTTCTGAGGTCCCCGCCCTGCCTGGCCAGGGCCGCGACCTGAGGATCCACGACACCGCGACCGGCGGACGGGTAACCCTCGACCCCGGTCCCGTCGCCCGTATCTACGTCTGCGGCATCACGCCCTACGACGCCACCCACATGGGGCACGCGGCGACCTACAACGCGTTCGACCTGGTTCAGCGCGTGTGGCTCGACACGAAGCGTCAGGTGCACTACGTACAGAACGTCACCGATGTCGACGACCCGCTGCTGGAGCGGGCCGTGGCCACCGGCGACGACTGGACGGCGCTCGCCGAGCGCGAGACCGCCCTCTTCCGCGAGGACATGACGGCCCTGCGGATGCTGCCGCCCCGCCACTACATAGGCGCCGTCGAGTCGATACCCGGCATCGTCCCGCTGGTGGAGCGGCTGCGCGACGCCGGCGCCGCCTACGAGCTGGACGGTGACATCTACTTCTCGGTCGCCTCCGACCCGCACTTCGGCGAGGTCTCCAGGCTGGACGCCGAGGCGATGCGGCTGCTGTCCGCCGAGCGCGGCGGCGACCCGGAGCGCGAGGGCAAGAAGAACCCGCTCGACCCGATGCTGTGGATGGCGGCCCGGGACGGCGAGCCGAGCTGGGACGGGGCCTCGCTCGGCCGCGGCCGGCCCGGCTGGCACATCGAGTGTGTCGCCATCGCGCTGGACCACCTCGGCATGGGCTTCGACGTCCAGGGCGGCGGCTCCGACCTCGCCTTCCCGCACCACGAGATGGGCGCCTCGCACGCCCAGGCGCTCACCGGTGAGCACCCGTTCGCCAAGGCGTATGTGCACGCCGGGATGGTGGCCCTGAACGGCGAGAAGATGTCCAAGTCCAAGGGCAATCTCGTCTTCGTCTCCACGGTGCGGCGTGACGGCACCGACCCGGCCGCGATCCGGCTGGCGCTGCTCGCGCACCACTACCGGGCCGACTGGGAGTGGACCGACGCGGTGCTGGCGGAGGCCGAGGAGCGGCTGGCGCGCTGGCGGGCCGCCGTCTCCCGTCCTGACGGCCCGTCCGCCGACGCCCTCCTGGAGGAGATGCGTACGGCGCTCGCCGACGACCTGGACTCCACGGCCGCCCTCGCGGCCGTGGACCGCTGGGCCGCCGCGCAGCAGGACGGGGGCGGCACCGACGAGGGTGCCCCCGGTCTCGTCTCCCGCGCGGTCGACGCGCTGCTCGGCGTGGCCCTGTAACGACCCGTCATATCCGGCCCTCAGGGGCGCTTCCGCCGGCCGGTGGAAGCGCCCCTTTCTCCTTACGGAGCCGGGGGCTTATGGCCAGGGAGGGCCGGGAAGCTCGGGAGGGCCGGGAGGTCCGGGAGCGGAAACGCCAGGGGCGCCGCACCGGCCCGCAGGCCGTCCGGCGCCCCTGGCGCAACCGGGAAGCGGCTCCCCGGCGTTCAGCTTCCGCTGCCCTCCGGGCCGTCCTCCGGCCCCGGGGAGTCAGCCGGGTCCGTGCCGCCGGACGCATCCGGGCTCTCCGGCGTGCCGTTGCCCTTGGCCGTGTCCTTCGGGCCCGTCGCCGGGTCGTCGCCGGTCTTCGGCTCGCGGGGCTCCTTGGAGACCGGGCGGGGCGGGCGGGTGCGGCCGCTGGTGGTGTCGCGGAGGTAGGAGCTGTCGCGGCCGTCGGCCAGCCCGCCCTCGGTCGCGACGCCCGGACCGGACTGCGGGTCGCGGCGGCGCAGATAGCGCTCGAACTCGCGGGCGATGGCCTCGCCGGACGCCTCCGGCAGATCCGCGGTGTCCCGCGCCTCCTCCAGCGACTGGACGTACTCGGCGACCTCACTGTCCTCGGCGGCGAGTTGGTCCACGCCCAGCTGCCAGGCGCGGGCGTCCTCGGTCAGCTCGCCCAGCGGGATACGGACGTCGAGGAGGTCCTCCAGGCGGTTGAGCAGCGCGAGGCTGGCCTTCGGGTTGGGCGGCTGGGAGACGTAGTGCGGCACCGCGGCCCACAGGCTCACCGCGGGGACACCGGCATGGGTGCACGCCTCCTGGAGGATGCCGACGATGCCCGTGGGGCCCTCGTAGCGGGACTCCTCCAGATCGAGCCGGGCGGCCAGGTCCGCGTCCGAGGTGACCCCGCTGACCGGCACCGGGCGGGTGTGCGGGGTGTCGCCGAGCAGCGAGCCCAGCACCACCAGCATCTCCACACCCAACTCATGGGCGAAGCCGAGGATTTCGTTGCAGAACGAGCGCCAGCGCATGCTGGGCTCGATCCCGCGGACCAGGACGAGGTCGCGCGTGCGCCCCTTGCCGTTCGTGTCGCCGACACGCACCACGGAGAGCCGGGTCGTCGGCCAGGTGATCTTGCGTACCCCGCCGTCCAGGAAGACGGTGGGACGGTTCACCTGGAAGTCGTAGTAGTCCTCCGCGTCCAGAGCGGCGAAGACCTCGCCCTTCCATTCCCGGTCGAGATGGGCGACCGCGGCGGAGGCTGCGTCGCCGGCGTCGTTCCAGCCTTCGAACGCGGCCACCATGACCGGGTCGATCAGCTCGGGTACCCCCTCGAGCTCGATCACCCAGCGCCTCCTTCCGACCGGTCCGGCCGCCTGGGGCGGCCGCCGGCAGCAGTTCCATTACGTGCGATCCCAAGACTACGGCGTCCGCGGTGCCGGTCCGTAGCCCCTTTGCAGGAAGGGGTAGCGATTCATCCGACCTGTCCCGAGGGACGTTGGCTCAACTTCCGTACGGGGTCTGGACGCGGTCTTACACGCGGGTCTATACATCGGATGTCCGGCAAAGGTCCGATGTTCTTCCGCAACATCCCAGGGGGCATGCGCATGGCAGGGACCGGCACCGTCACCGAGCTCGAGGTCCACGACGTCCGCTTCCCCACCTCGGAGCAGCTCGACGGCTCGGACGCCATGAACCCGGACCCCGACTACTCCGCCGCCTACGTCGTCCTGCACAACGACGGCGGACCGGACGGCCACGGCCTCTGCTTCACCATCGGACGCGGCAACGAGGTGATGGCCGCCGCGATCCGGTCCCTCGCGCCCTACGTCGTCGGCCGCCCCGCCCCCGCCACCGCCGCCGATCTCGCCGCCCTGCACCACGACCTCACCCACGACTCCCAGCTGCGCTGGCTCGGCCCCGAGAAGGGGGTGATGCAGATGGCGGCCGGGGCGCTGGTCAACGCCGCCTGGGACCTGGCCGCGCGCCGGGCGGGGCTGCCGGTGTGGGAGTTCCTCGCCGCGCTGACCCCCGAGGAACTGGTCTCGCTCGTCGACTTCCGCTACCTTTCCGATGCCCTGACCCCCGACGAGGCGCTGGCCCTCCTGCGCGCCGCCGCACCCGGCCGCACCGCCCGCGCCGCCCGCCTCAAGGCCGAGGGCTACCCCGCGTACACCACCTCGCCCGGCTGGCTCGGCTACGACGACGGCAAGCTGGTGCGGCTGGCCAAGGAAGCGGTGGCCGACGGTTTCGGCCAGATCAAGCTGAAAGTGGGCGCCGACCTCGACGCCGACAAGCGGCGGCTGCGGCTGGCCAGGGACGCGGTCGGCCCCGGCGTACGGATCGCCGTCGACGCCAACCAGCGCTGGGACGTGGCCGAGGCGGTCCGCTGGATGACCGCGCTGGCGCCCTGGACCCCGCACTGGATCGAGGAGCCGACCAGCCCCGACGACGTCCTCGGGCATGCCGCGGTGCGCTCCGGGCAGCCCGTGAAGGTCGCCACCGGGGAGCATGTCGCCAACCGGGTGGTCTTCAAACAGCTGCTCCAGGCCGGCGCCGTGGACTTCGTACAGATCGACGCGGCCCGGGTCGCCGGGGTCAACGAGAACCTCGCGATCCTGCTGCTGGCCGCGAAGTACGGGGTACCGGTGTGCCCGCACGCGGGCGGGGTGGGGCTGTGCGAGCTGGTGCAGCATCTGGCGATGTTCGACTACGTGGCGGTGTCCGGGAGTTGGGAGGACCGGGTCATCGAGTACGTCGACCATCTGCACGACCACTTCAGCGACCCCGTCGTCATCGACCGCGGCCGCTACCGCGTCCCCACCGCGCCCGGCTTCTCGGCCCGGATGAAGCCCGGGTCGCTCGCCGCCCACCGCTTCCCCGACGGACCCGTGTGGCGCGCCCGTCAGCCACGGCACCCCCACGGCGAACAGGAGGTCTCCGTATGAGCGACGGACCGCGCACCGGCCACCGGCCGGCCGACTTCGAGGGGATGGCCGCCCTCGTCACCGGCGGCGGCTCCGGCATCGGGGCGGCCACCGCCGCGCTGCTGCTGGCGCGCGGCGCGCGGGTCGCCGTCCTGGACCGGGACCCGGCCGGCGCGCCCGCCGGGGCGATCCCGGTCACCGCGGATGTGACCTCCGACGCCGCCGTACGGGCCGCCGTCGCCGAGGCGGTGGCCGAGCTGGGCGCCCTGCACACCCTCGTCGGCAACGCCGGGACCGGCGCCCTCGGCACCGTCGAGGACAACGACGATGAGGAGTGGAGCCGGGTCCTGGACGTCAATGTGCTGGGCCTGGTGCGCACCGCCCGCGCCGCGCTGCCGGCCCTGCGCCGCACCGCGGCCGGTGCCCCGGGCCGGGTCTCCATCACCCACACCTGCTCCATCGCCGCCACCGCGGGCCTGCCCCAGCGCGCGCTGTACAGCGCCAGCAAGGGCGCGGTGCTCTCGCTGACCCTCGCGATGGCCGCCGACCACCTCCGCGAGGGCATCCGCGTCAACTGCGTCAACCCGGGCACCGCCGACACCCCGTGGATCGGCCGCCTGCTGGACCACGCCGACGACCCGGCCGCCGAACGCGCCGCCCTCAACGCCCGCCAGCCGATGGGCCGGATGGTCACCGCCGACGAAGTCGCCGCCGCCATCGCCTCGCTGGCGTCCCCGTCCGCCTCCGGCATCACCGGCACGGCACTCGCGGTGGACGGCGGGATGCAGGGGCTGCGTCTGCGGAGTGACACGTGAACCGGGCTGTCGGGGAGAGCCGCACACCACGACCGAGGGACCAAGCATGAGATTGCGTACGACCGGCGCGGCGGCCTGTGCCGCGGTGCTCGCCATCGCCGCGCTCGCCGGCTGCAACCGTGGCGGCGACACCGCGGGCGGCAGGATCGGCATCGATCTGCCCCGTACGGACACCGACTTCTGGAACTCCTACCAGCAGTACCTGGAAAAGGACCTGGACCACGGCGGGCCGGGCGCGCTGCCGCTGTCCAACTCGCAGAACGACATCGCCAAGGTGGTCTCCAATGTGCAGGCACTGACCGACCAGGGCGCCAAAGCGATCGTCATGGCACCGCAGGACACCGGCGCCATCACCGCCGAGCTGCAACGCCTGGCGGAGAAGAAGATCCCGGTGGTCAGCGTGGACACCCGCCCCGACGAGGGCAAGGTCTACATGGTCGTACGCGCCGACAACCGCGCCTACGGCGAGAAGTCCTGCGACTACCTCGGCAGGAAGCTGGGCGGGAAGGGGCGGGTCGCCGAACTCCAGGGCGACCTCAGCTCGATCAACGGGCGGGACCGCTCCGAGGCGTTCGCCGCCTGTATGCAGCGGAAGTTCCCGAAGATCACCGTGCATGAGCTGGCCACGGACTGGAAGGGCGAGGTCGCCTCCGGCAAACTCCAGAGCCTGCTCGCCCAGCACCCGGACCTCGACGGCATCTACATGCAGGCCGGCGGCGCCTTCCTCCGGCCCACGCTCGCCCTCCTGGAGCAGAAGAAGCGGCTCGAACCGGCCGGTTCCCAGGGGCACATCACCATCATCTCCAACGACGGCATCCCGGACGAACTGGACGCGATCCGGGCCGGCACGATCGACGCCACCCTCTCCCAGCCCGCCGACCTCTACGCCAAGTACGCGCTCTACTACGCCAGGGCGAGCCTGGACGGCAAGACCTTCCGGCCGGGGCCGACCGGTCACGGCTCCATCATCGTGAAGATCAAGAACGGTCTGGAGGACCAGCTGCCGGCGCCCCTGGTCACCAAGGACACCGTCGACGACAAGAAGCTGTGGGCCAATCAGCCGGCGAAGAAGAAGTAGCGCCGTGGCGAGCCACGACCGGGCGGCGGCGGTGCACGCCGAGGGGATCGTCAAGCGCTACGGGCCCACCGTCGCCCTCGACGGCGCCCGGCTGACCGTACGGCCCGGCGAGGCGCACGCCCTCGTCGGCCGCAACGGCGCCGGCAAATCCACCCTGGTGTCCGTGCTGACCGGCATGGAACGGCCGGACGCCGGCCGGGTCACCTTCGGCGGGGCACCGGCGCCCGGCTGGGGCGACACCGCCGCCTGGCAGCGCAAGGTCGCCTGCGTCTACCAGAAGTCGATGACCGTTCCGGAGCTGACCGTCGCGGAGAACCTCTACCTGGGCCGCTTCCAGGGCACCCGGACCATCCGCTGGCGGGCGCTGCACACCCGCGCCCGCGAGCTGCTCGCCGAATACGGCGTCGAGGTCGACACCACCGCCCGGATCCGGGATCTCGGCGTCGAGCAGCGGCAGTTCGTGGAGATCGCCCGCGCGCTGTCCGGCGGCGCCCGGCTGATCATCCTCGACGAGCCCACCGCCCGGCTCGACGCGGGCGGCATCGACCGGCTCTTCGCCAAACTGCGCGGGCTGCGCGCCCAGGGCGTGGCCTTCCTGTTCATCTCGCACCACCTCCAGGAGGTCCACGAGCTCTGTGACACCGTCACCGTCCTCCGCGACGCCCGGCAGGTGCTGACCGCGCCGGTCCCCGGGCTGGCCAAGGAGGCACTGGTGGCGGCGATGACGGGGGAGGAGCCGGCCGCCGTACGGAAGCCCCGGACGGGCGCGCGTCCCACGGGCGAGCCGGTGCTGCGGACCGAAGCCCTGGCGCTCGACGGGCATTTCGCGCCGCTCGACCTGACCGTACGGGCCGGTGAAGTGGTGGGGCTCGCGGGCGCCACGGCCGGCGGGAGCACCGCGATCGGCGAGACCCTGGTGGGGCTGCGGACGCCGGACGCGGGGCGGATCACGGTGCGCGGCCGCCCGGTCCGTACGGGCAGCGTCCCGCACGCCCTCGACGCGGGCATCGGCTACGTCCCCGAGGACCGGCACCGCGAGGGGCTGATCCCGGGCCGCAGCGTCGCCGAGAACGCCACCCTCACCGTCACCGGCCGGCTCGGGCCGATGGGCACCGTACTGCCCTCCCGGACCCGGGCGTTCGCCCGGCGGATGATCGCGGCGCTCGACATCAGGACCACCGGGCCCGGCCAGCCGGTGTCCGGGCTCTCCGGCGGCAATCAGCAGAAGGTCGTGATCGCCCGCGCGCTGGCCCGTGAGCCCGCGGTGCTGGTCGCGATCCGGCCCACCAACGGCGTCGACGTCAAGTCCAAGGACGCGCTGCTGGGGGTCGTACGGGAGGTCGCGGACGGCGGCAGCGGCGCCGTGATCGTCTCCGACGAGCTGGACGACCTACGGGTCTGCGACCGGGTGCTGGCCGTCTTCCACGGCCGGGTGACCGCCGCATTCCCGGCCGGCTGGCGCGACCACGAACTGGTCGCCGCCATGGAGGGGGTGGCCGTCGCCGGCCGCGCTCCGGGCGAACCGCCCGGCGCGGGCGGCGGCCGGGACGCCGCACCGGGCCCACGGAACCGGGACGCCGCACCGGGCCCACGGACCACGGAAGGAACGGAAGGGACCGCGCCATGACCGAGACCGCAACGCCGCCGGCCGCCGACGCGGTGGACCGGCCGCCACCGCGCCGCCGGCCCTGGACCGGACCGTCCCGGTGGCGGGACTTCTCCCTGGTGCCGGTGATCTTCGTCCTGGGCGTCATCGGCTTCATCGTGTCGCCCGCGTTCCTCACCCAGGACAACCTCATCGGCGTCATCCAGCAGTCCACGGAACTGGGCCTGCTGGTGCTCGGCGAGGCGCTGATCCTCATCACCGGGCGGATGGATCTCTCGCTGGAGTCGACCATCGGTCTGGCGCCGGTGCTCGCCCTGTGGCTGGTGATGCCCGCCCACGGCACCCGCTTCGCCGGGCTGGAGCTCTTCCCCGCCTGGACGGCGGTCCCGCTCTGTCTGGCCGTGGGCGCGGCGGTCGGCGCCGTCAACGGCTTCCTGATGCTCACCCTGCGGGTCAACGGCTTCATCGCCACCCTCGGCATGCTCACCATGCTCCGCGGGCTGCACATGGGGATCTCCGAGGGCCGGTCCATCGGCGACGTTCCGGAGTCCTTCGCCTATCTGGGCAAGGCCGACTGGCTGGGCGTGCCGGCCGCCGTCTGGATCTGCCTCGCCCTCTTCGCGCTCGGCGGCGCGGCCCTGGGCTACCTCCGGCACGGGCGGGCGCTGTACGCCATCGGCGGCAACCCGGAGGCGGCCCGCGCGGCCGGCATCCGGGTGGACCGCCTCACCTGGATCGTGCTGGCCCTCGGCGGGGTGCTCGCCGCCTTCGCCGGGGTTCTCTACACCGGCCACTACGGCGCGGTCTCCGCGAGCCAGGGCAACGGCTGGATCTTCCAGGTCTTCGCCGCCGCGGTGATCGGCGGGATCGGACTCAAGGGCGGCCGGGGCACCCTCTTCGGCGCGCTCACCGGTGTCCTGACGCTCCAGCTGGTGATCAATGTGATGACGCTGGGCGGGGTGCCACCGCTGTGGACCCAGTTCCTCAACGGCATGATCATCATTGTTGCGCTGGTCATCTCCCGCTTCACCAGCGGCGAGAAGCAGGACTGAGCGGTCGCCATGCGCCATCCGCCGTACGGGCCACGGGAGTTGGGGCGCTCGGGCGTCACCGTCCCGCCGCTGGGGCTGGGCTGTGCGCCGCTCGGCAACCTCTACCGCGCCGTCCCGGAGGCACGGGCCGCCGAGGTCGTCCGCACCGCCCTCGCCACCGGCGCCGGCTACTTCGACACCGCGCCCCACTACGGCGTGGGCCTGTCCGAGGAGCGTCTCGGCCGGGCGTTGCGCGGCCACGACCGCACCACCTACACCCTCTCCACCAAGGTCGGCCGACGGCTGCGGCCGCTCGCCCCGGGGGAGCGGGCGGCGGGCGAGGGCTTCGTGGACACCCCCGCGCGGGCCCGGGTGTGGGACCTCTCCCGCGACGGCATCCGGGCCACGCTCGACGCGTCCCTGACCCGGCTCGGGATGGACGCCGTCGACATCGTCTATCTCCACGACGTCGAGGACCGGCTGCCCGAGGTGTACGAGACCGGCTTCCCCGCCCTGGCCGAGCTGCGCGCCCAGGGAGTGGTCCGGGCCATCGGGTTCGGCATGAACCACAGCGGTGTGCTGGCCCGTCTGGTCGCCGACCTCGATGTCGATGTGGTGCTGTGCGCCGGCCGCTGGACCCTGCTGGAGCGCACCGCCCTCGACGATCTGCTGCCGGTCTGCGCCCGCCGCGGCACCTCGGTGGTCGTCGGCGGCGTCTACAACTCCGGTCTGCTGGCCGACCCGTCACCCGGCGCGCCCTACAACTACGCACCGGCGCCCGGCCCGGTGCTCGACCGGACGCGTCAACTTGCGTCCGTCTGCGCGGAGTTCGATGTGCCGCTCAAAGCGGCGGCGCTCCGCTTCCCCTTCGGGCACCGTGCCGTCGCCGCGGCCGTGGTCGGAGCCGCCGCACCGGACGAAGTGGCCGAGAACGCACGGCTGTTCACCCATGACATCCCCGACCGGCTGTGGCATACGCTCGTCGCCCGCGGCCTGCTCGACCCCGATCTGCCGCTGCCCCTGAACGACTGAGCGAGCCCGGAGCGCGCCCCTGATGCGTATCGACGCCCATCACCACCTGTGGGACCTCAGCCGGCGCGAACAGCCCTGGATGGACGGGCCCTGGGCCGACCCGATCCGCCGCAGCTACCGCCTGTCCGACCTCACCCCGCAGCTGACCGAGCACGGCATCGACGGCACCCTCCTCGTCCAGTCGTCGTCCTCGTACGAGGAGACCGCCGAACTGCTCACCCTCGCCGCGGGGGAGGGCCCGGTCACCGGCGTCATCGGCTGGGCCGACCTGCGCGACCCGGCGCTCGCCGAGGTCCTCGCGGCGCTGCCCGCCGGTCTGGTCGGCATCCGGCACCAGGTGCAGGACGAACCGGACCCCGACTGGCTCACCCGCCCGGACGTGCTGCGCGGCCTGGCCGCCCTGGCCGACGCCGGGCTGGTCTACGACCTGCTGGTCACCCCGCGCGAACTGCCCGCCGCACACACCGCGGTACGCGCCCTGCCCCAGCTGGCCTTCGTCCTGGACCACGCCGCCAAACCGCGGGTCGTCACGGGGGAGTGGCAGCCGTGGGCGGACGCGGTCACCGCCCTCGCCGCGCTGCCGAACGTCAGCTGCAAACTGTCCGGTCTGGTCACCGAGGCCGACTGGGACGCCTGGCGGCCGCAGCAGATCCTGCCCTACGCCCGGCACGTCCTGGACGCCTTCAGCCCCGGCCGGGTGCTGTTCGGCTCCGACTGGCCGGTGTGCACCCTGGCCGCCGGCTACGAGGACGTGGTGGCACTCGCGGAGGCGGCCACCGGGCAGCTCTCGGCGGCGGAACGGTCGGACGTCTTCGGGGGGACGGCCGGGCGGGTCTACGGCGTCGGGGAGCCGTCGGAGCCGGAGCCGCAGCCGGAGCCGCCCGGCCGCTGACGTGGCGTCCGGATTCCGCCAGCCCCGGCTCCCGCCGCGCCGGAAGATCGAGTCGTACCGCGGAGCAACACCCGCGACATGGGCCGCCCCGTACGGAAGCCACGGCATTCCGCACGGCCGCGCCCGACCATGACGACTCGATACGAAGGTGATGACGATGACGGCGACGGTGCTGACGGAGACGACGGCGGCGGCGAACGGCCCCCGGCCGCTCGTCGGCAAGGCGGCCCTGGTGACCGGCGGCAGCCGGGGGATCGGCCGGGCGATCGCGCTGCGGCTGGCCGCCGACGGCGCGGCGGTGGCCCTGACCTACCGGAACGGGCAGGAGCAGGCCGGCCAGGTGGTCAAGGAGATCGAGCGGGCCGGCGGGCAGGGCTGGGCGGTACGGGCCGACAGCACCGACGCGGAAGAGATCCGGGCTTCGGTGGCCGGCGCCGTCGACCGGTTCGGGCGGCTGGACATCCTGGTGAACAACGCGGGCATCGGTGTGCTCGGACCCTTCGAGGGCATCTCCCTCGACGATGTCGACCGGGTGCTGTGGACCAATGTCCGGGCGCCGTTCCTGACGGCGCAGGCCGCGGCGGTGCATCTGACCGAGGGCGGACGGATCATCTCCATCGGCAGTTGCATGGCCGAGCGGGTCGCCTTCCCCGGCGGCACCCTCTACGCCACCAGCAAGGCGGCGCTCACCGGTCTGACCAAGACCCTCGCCAAGGAGCTGGGTCCGCGCGGCATCACCGCCAACCTCGTGCACCCGGGCCCGATCGACACCGATATGAACCCCGCCGACGGCGAGAGCGCGGCGATGCAGGCCGGGCTCACCGCGCTGGGTGCCTACGGCCGGGCCTCGGATGTCGCGGCGACCGTGGCCCATCTGGCGGGCCACGGCGGGCGGTACATCACGGGCGCCTCGATCGCGGTGGACGGCGGCTTCGCGGTCTGACGGGGGGCGCGGCGGCGGGCGGCGGCCGGAGGCGGTGCCGGCCGGGCCCGGCCCCGTATGCCGGCCGGCTTCACAACGAGGCGCGCAGCCACTGCTCCACGCTCGCGATGTGCACGGTCGCCCAGGCCCGCGCCGCCTCCGCGTCCCGGTCGCGCAGCGCACCGAGGATCGCCCGGTGCTCGGTCAGGGTGCGGGCCACCGCGTCCTTCTGCGTCAGCCCCCGCCAGACCCGGGCCCGGGTGGTCGGGCCGGACAGGCCGTCCAGCAGCGAGCAGAGCACGGAGTTGCCGGACGCCGCGACGATCCCCCGGTGGAACTCCAGATCGCAGGCGACCAGATCCTCGACCGAGGGGCTCGGCCCCAGCGCGTCCAACTGGGCCTCCAGGGCGTCCAGTTCCGCCGTCCCGATCCGGCCGGCCGCCATCGCCGTGGCGGCCGGCTCCAGGATGCGGCGGACGGCGAGGAACTCCAGCACCGTGTCGTCGCGGTGGAAGTCCACCACGAAACTCATGGCCTCCAGCAGGAGTTGCGGATCGAGGCTGGTGACGTAGGTGCCGTCGCCCTGGCGCACGTCCAGGATGCGGATGAGGGAGAGCGCCCGCACCGCCTCGCGCAGGGAGTTGCGGGACAGTCCGAGGTCGGCCGCCAGCTCGCTCTCCTTCGGCAGCCGGTCGCCCGGCCGCAGCGCCCCGGAGACGATCATGCCCTTGATCTTCTCGATGGCCTCGTCGGTGACCGCCATGCCGACCTCCCCGCTGGACCCGCCCGGATACCGCCAGACATCCGATGTCTGGCCGCCCATTATGACCGGTGACCCCGTCCCCGGCATACGGCGATGGGGCGGCCCCGTGGACCGCCCCATCGTCACTCACGCACACGCCGCGGCGTGCCGTCAGTCCCTCACAGCTGCTCCCGGCCGCTTTCAGCAGCTCTCGGCCGTGCTGTGCCGGCGTCAGCCCGCCAGCATGTCCTTCACCTTGGCCCGGACGTCCTCCGTGTCGAGGCCCCGGATCATCAGGGTCGTACGGCGGCGCAGCACATCGTCGACCGTCTCGGCCCACTCGTGGTCGCGGGCGTAGGCGACCTGCGCCCAGATCTCCGGGGCGTCGGGGTGGATGCGCTCGGCCAGCGCCGGGTTGTCATTCGCCAGCCGGGCGATGTCGAAGGACAGCGAGCCGTAGTGGGTGGCGAGGTGCCGGGCGGTCTCCGGGGCCATCCGCGGGCCGGGCGTACCGCCGTCGACCAGCAGCCGGTGCGCGACCGCGTTCGGGTTGGCGATACCGGGCAGCGGGAGCTTCTTCGGCAGATGCGCGATCGGCTCCATGTCCTCGGCCAGCGGGTGGCCGGGCAGCGCGGCGAGCTTGTTCATGACCGTACGGCCGATGTGCCGGAAGGTCGTCCACTTGCCGCCCGCCACCGACAGCATGCCGCCGCTGCCCTCGGTCACGACCGTCTCGCGCTTGGCCTTGGAGGTGTCGCCGGGGCCGCCGGGCAGCACCCGCAGACCCGCGAAGGAGTAGGTGATCAGATCGCGCGACAGCTGCTGGTCACGGACGGAGAAGGCCGCCTCGTCCAGGATCTGGGCGGTGTCCTTCTCGGTGACCGCGACATCCGCCGGGTCGCCCTCGAACTCCTCGTCCGTGGTGCCCAGCAGCAGCATGTCCTCCCAGGGGAGGGCGAAGGTGATGCGGTACTTGTCGATCGGGGTGGCCAGCGCCGCCTTCCAGGGCGCGGTCCGCTTGAGGACCAGGTGGGCGCCCTTCGACAGCCGGATGGAGGGGGCCGCGTTCGGGTCCTCCATCTTGCGCAGGTGGTCCACCCACGGGCCGGTGGCGTTGAGCACCAGGCGGGCGTTGACGCCGAACTCCTGGCCGTCCGTCCGGTCCTTGAGCTCCGCACCGGTGACCCGGCCCTGGGTGAAGCGCAGTCCGGTGACCTCGGCGTGGTTGAGGACCGTGGCGCCGGCCGCGGCCGCCGCACGGACGGTCATCAGGGCCATCCGGGAGTCGTTCATCTGGTCGTCGCCGTACACGGCCACGGCCTTGAGGTTGTCCGTCCGCAGCTCCGGGACGTCGCGCGCGGCCTTGGCCGGGGATATGACATGGCCGACGCCGTCGCCGAACGCGGACAGCGCCGAGTAGGCGAACACGCCCGCGCCCAGCTTGGCCGCGCCGTGCGGGCCGCCCTTGTAGACGGGCAGGTAGAAGGTCAGGGGGTTGGCGAGGTGCGGTGCCACCTGACGGGACACCGCACGCCGCTCGAAGTGGTTCTCCGCCACCAGCTTGACCGCGCCGGTCTGGAGGTAGCGCAGACCGCCGTGCAGCAGCTTGGAGGAGGCGGAGGAGGTGGCGCCGGCGAAGTCACCGGCGTCCACCAGGGCCACCCGCAGTCCGGCCTGTGCGGCGTGCCAGGCCGTGGAGATGCCCAGGATGCCGCCGCCGATCACCAGGAGGTCGTACGTCGCCTGGGAAAGCTGCTCCCGGGTCTCGGCACGGCTCGCGTGCGAACCACTGGCCGGGTGCGTCCCGAGTGCCGGGACGCTCTGCAGGGTGCTCATGTTTACTCCTCGTCCTCGATCCAGCCCATGGTCCGCTCGACGGCCTTGAGCCAGCTCTTGTACTCGCGGTCACGGGTGGCCGCATCCATCCGGGGGGTCCACTCGGCGGCCCGGCGCCAGTTGGCGCGCAGTTCGTCGGTGCTGGACCAGAAGCCGACGGCCAGTCCGGCCGCGTAGGCAGCGCCGAGGCAGGTGGTCTCGGCGACCATCGGGCGCACCACAGGGGCGTCCAGGAAGTCCGAGATGGTCTGCATCAGCAGGTTGTTGGAGGTCATTCCGCCGTCGACCTTGAGCGCGGTCAGCTCGACGCCGGAGTCCTTGGTCATGGCGTCGGTGATCTCGCGGGTCTGCCAGGCGGTGGCCTCGAGCACGGCACGCGCGATGTGCGCCTTGGTGACATAGCGGGTCAGGCCCGCGATGACGCCGCGCGCGTCCGAGCGCCAGTAGGGGGCGAACAGGCCGGAGAAGGCCGGCACGAAGTACGCGCCGCCGTTGTCCTCGACCGTGCTGGCCAGGGTCTCGATCTCGGCCGCGCTGTTGATGAGCCCCATCTGGTCGCGCATCCACTGGACGAGCGAGCCGGTGACGGCGATGGAGCCTTCCAGGGCGTAGACCGGCTGCTGGTCGCCGATGCGGTAGCCGACCGTGGTCAGCAGGCCGTTGTACGAGTTGACCGGCTCGTGGCCGGTGTTCATCAGCATGAAGGTGCCGGTGCCGTACGTGGACTTGGCCTCGCCCTGCTCGAAGCAGGTCTGGCCGAACAGCGCGGCCTGCTGGTCACCGAGCGCCGAGGCGACCGGGACGCCGGCCAGCACACCGCTGGTGCTGCGGCCGTAGACCTCGGAGGAGGACTTGATCTCCGGCAGGACCGCCGCCGGGATCTCCATCGACGCGAGGATCTTCTCGTCCCACTCCAGCCGGTGGAGGTTCATCAGCATGGTGCGCGAGGCGTTGGTGACGTCGGTGACGTGCACCCCGCCGTCGACCCCGCCGGTCAGGTTCCAGATGACCCAGGAGTCCATGGTGCCGAAGAGGATGTCGCCGCGCTCGGCGCGCTCGCGCAGGCCCTCGACGTTGTCGAGCAGCCAGCGGATCTTCGGGCCCGCGAAGTACGAGGCCAGCGGCAGACCGGTCTCCCGGCGGAAGCGGTCCTGGCCGACGTTGCGGCCGAGCTCCTTGCAGAGCGCGTCGGTGCGGGTGTCCTGCCAGACGATGGCGTTGTGGACCGGCTCACCGGTGGTCCGGTCCCACAGGACGGTGGTCTCGCGCTGGTTGGTGATACCGATCGCCTTGACGTCGGCGGCGGTCAGCCCGGCCTTGTGGACGGCGCTGTCGACGACCTGCTGGACGTTGGTCCAGATCTCGGTGGCGTCGTGCTCGACCCAGCCCGGCTTCGGGAAGATCTGCTCGTGCTCCTTCTGGTCGACCGAGACGATCCGGCCGTCCTTGTCGAAGACGATGCAGCGGCTGGACGTGGTGCCCTGGTCGATGGCCGCGATGAACGGGCCGTGGCCGTGCGAGGAGGTGCTGGGGGTGTCGCTCATGGCTTGCTCCAAGAAGTCTGTGCGGGCGGAGACGGGTCGGTCCGGCGGCTCAGGCGAACGCCAGCTGGTAGATGCCTCCGGCGAGGACACCGCCGATGAGCGGGCCGACGACCGGGATCCAGGCGTAGCCCCAGTCTGAACCGCCCTTGTTCCGCAGCGGCAGAAGTGCGTGCACGATGCGCGGACCGAGGTCACGGACCGGGTTGATGGCGTACCCGGTCGGACCGCCCAGCGACAGACCGATGCCGGTGACGACCAGCGCGACCAGGAGCGTGCCGATGACGCCGACGCCCTTGCCGTTGTCGCTCAGACCGAGCGTGAGGATCGACAGCACGAGCACGACGGTGGCGATGATCTCGGTGAGCAGGTTCTGCGCCGCGTTCCGGATCTCCGGCCCGGTGGAGAAGATGCCGAGCACCGGTCCGGCCTTGGGAGCGGCGGTCGGGTCGACCAGGCCCTCCTCGGTGGTGTGGTCGGCCAGGACCTCGGGGTCACTCAGATGGGCCTGGAACTGCCCCATGTAGGTGACCCACACCAGCACCGCGCCGATCATGGCGCCGAGCATCTCGCCGGCGAAGTAGACCGGCACCTGGCTCCACTCGACGCCGCCCTTGATGGCGAGGCCGATGGTGACCGCGGGGTTGAGGTGTGCGCCGGACTTCGCGGCGATGTAGGCACCCGTGAGGACGGCGAAGCCCCACCCGAAGGCGATGGCGACCCATCCGGCGTTGAACGCCTTGGAGCGCTTGAATGTGACGGCGGCGCAGACGCCACCGCCGAGCAAGATCAGAACAGCGGTACCGATGGTTTCGCTGATGAAGATGTCGGAGCTGGACACCCGCGACTCCTTTGTCCTTCGTCCAGGGGAAGGCGGACCCCGGGTCCCGTCCGGTGGTCCGCACCCTCCTAGAGGGCGGTGGTCGGCCCGCGGCAGTGCCCCACCATAGCGAATATTGCCGTTAGGTGTTCGACAATGCCGACCGACGAACGGCAGTTTTGTTCACCGGTAGAACCCCGTCAAGGGTTCCGTGGCGAAAAACTTAGGTGAACTTAAGGGGTGAATCCGGTCAGAATCGCCCTGCACCAAGATCCCGGGACACAGCCCGTGCGCAGTCCCTCACAGCAGCGATGATTTCCGGCCGCAGTTCGCCGTCGTCGCAGACCCGCTCCACCGCCCCCGTGATGCCCACCGCGCCCACCGGCATCCGCCGCCGGTCGTGGATCGGCGCGGCCACCGAGGCCACCCCCTCCCAGGTCTCCTCCACGTCCGCCGCCCAGCCACGCGCCCGGGTCAGGTCCAGCAGCCCCTCGAAGTCCGCCAGCCCGGTCACCGTGCGCGGGGTGAACGCCTGCCGGTCCGCCTCGACGACCTCGCTGTGCGCCACCGGGTCGTACGCCGAGAGCACCTTGCCCAGCGCCGTACTGTGCAGCGGCTGCATCGCGCCCACCTCCAGCACCTGCCGGCTGTCGTCCGGCCGGAAGACGTGGTGGACGATCAGCGCGCCCTGCTGGTGCAGCACGCCCAGGTAGACCGCCTCACCGCTGGAGCGGGCCAGGTCGTCGGTCCATACGAGGGCGCGGGCGCGCAGCTCGTGCACGTCCAGGTAGCTGTTGCCCAGCCGGAGCAGCTCCGCCCCCAGCTGGTAGCGGCCGGAGGCGGCGTCCTGCTCGACGAAGCCCTCCTGCTGGAGCGTGCGCAGGATTCCGTGCGCGGTGCCCTTCGCCAGCCCCAGCGAGGAGGAGATGTCGGAGAGCCCCAGCCGCCGTTCCCCTCCTGCGAGCAGCCGCAGCATCGCTGCGGCGCGCTCCAGCGACTGGATGGTGCGTGCCATCGGGCAACCTCCGAAGTGTGCGGTTCGACAATGCTGAACGATATCGGCCCATGCCGACTGAAGTCAGCGATCTGGAGTTTCTTGATAAACGCACCGGAGTCTGCCAACGATCACGGATGGTGCGGGCAGGGGGGTGGAGTGGTGCTGTCCACGGCGTGAAACGGGGAACACGTGTACCGGACCGGCAGCTACGCTGGCCGGGTGCGCCCTCTGAAGGAGGGTGCAAAGCCGACAGCCGTCGCAACCACGGGAGCATCTCCATGGCCTCGAACACGCCAACGTCCGGCAACACGTCCCGCGCCCAATCCCTCCGGGAGGCCCTGGCCTCGCGGGTGGTGGTCGCCGACGGTGCGATGGGCACCATGCTTCAGGCGCAGGACCCGTCCATGGAGGACTTCCAGCAGCTGGAGGGCTGCAACGAGATCCTCAATGTGACCCGGCCCGACATCGTGCGGTCCGTGCACGAGGAGTACTTCGCGGTCGGCGTCGACTGCGTGGAGACCAACACCTTCGGCGCGAACTTCGCCGCCCTGGCGGAGTACGACATCCCCGAGCGGGTCTTCGAGCTGTCCGAGTCCGGTGCCCGCATCGCCCGCGAGGTCGCCGACGAGTTCACCGCCTCGACCGGGCAGCAGCGCTATGTGCTCGGCTCGATGGGCCCCGGCACCAAGCTCCCGACGCTGGGCCACGCCCCGTACGTCACCTTGCGTGACGCCTACCAGCAGAACGCCGAGGGCATGATCGCCGGCGGTGCCGACGCGCTGCTCGTGGAGACCACCCAGGACCTGCTTCAGACCAAGGCCGCCATCCTCGGCGCCCGCCGCGCCCTGAAGGCCACCGGCAGCGACCTCCCGGTGATCTGCTCGGTCACCGTCGAGACGACCGGCACGATGCTGCTGGGCTCCGAGATCGGCGCGGCGCTGACGGCGCTGGAGCCGCTGGGCATCGACATGATCGGCCTGAACTGCGCCACCGGCCCGGCCGAGATGAGCGAGCATCTGCGCTACCTGGCCCGGCACTCCCGGGTCCCGATCGCCTGCATGCCCAACGCGGGCCTGCCGGTGCTGGGCAAGGACGGCGCGCACTACCCGCTGACCGCCGCCGAGCTGGCCGACGCCCAGGAGACCTTCGTCGGCGAGTACGGCCTGTCGCTGGTCGGCGGCTGCTGCGGCACCACCCCCGAGCATCTGCGCCAGGTCGTCGAGCGGGTCCGCGGGATCACCCCGCCGCCGCGCGAGCCGCGCCCCGAGCCGGGCGCCGCCTCGCTCTACCAGACCGTGCCCTTCCGCCAGGACACCTCCTACCTCGCGATCGGCGAGCGGACCAACGCCAACGGGTCGAAGAAGTTCCGCGAGGCGATGCTGGACGCGCGCTGGGACGACTGTGTGGAGATGGCCCGCGACCAGATCCGCGAGGGCGCCCACATGCTCGACCTGTGCGTCGACTACGTGGGCCGGGACGGCGTCGCGGACATGGAGGAGCTGGCCGGCCGATTCGCCACCGCCTCCACCCTGCCCGTGGTCCTGGACTCCACGGAGCTGAACGTCATCCAGGCCGGCCTGGAGAAGCTCGGCGGCCGCGCGGTGATCAACTCCGTCAACTATGAGGACGGGGACGGTCCCGAGTCGCGGTTCGCCAAGGTCACGGAGCTGGCGGCGGAGCACGGCGCGGCGCTGATCGCGCTGACCATCGACGAGGAGGGCCAGGCCCGCACCGTCGAGCACAAGGTCGCCATCGCCGAGCGGCTGATCGACGATCTGACCGGCAACTGGGGCATTCACGAGGGCGACATCCTCATCGACTGTCTGACCTTCACCATCTGCACCGGCCAGGAGGAGTCCCGCAAGGACGGCATCGCCACCATCGAGGCGATCCGGGAGCTGAAGAAGCGTCACCCGGACGTCCAGACGACCCTGGGCCTGTCGAACATCTCCTTCGGTCTGAACCCGGCCGCCCGGATCGTGCTGAACTCCGTGTTCCTCGACGAGTGCGTCAAGGCCGGTCTGGACTCGGCGATCGTGCACGCGAGCAAGATCCTGCCGATCGCGCGCCTGGAGGAGGAGCAGGTCAAGACCGCCCTCGACCTGATCTACGACCGGCGCAGCGAGGGCTATGACCCGCTCCAGAAGCTGATGGAGCTGTTCGAGGGCGCCACCGCCAAGTCGCTCAAGGCCGGCAAGGCCGAGGAACTGCTGGCCCTGCCCCTGGACGAGCGCCTCCAGCGGCGCATCATCGACGGTGAGAAGAACGGCCTGGAGGCGGACCTCGACGAGGCGCTGGGGGAGCGGCCCGCGCTCGAGATCGTCAACGAGACCCTCCTGGCGGGCATGAAGGTCGTCGGTGAGCTGTTCGGCTCCGGTCAGATGCAGCTGCCGTTCGTGCTCCAGTCCGCCGAGGTCATGAAGAGCGCGGTGGCCTACCTGGAGCCGCACATGGAGAAGTCCGACGACGAGGGCAAGGGCACCATCGTGCTGGCCACCGTCCGCGGCGACGTCCATGACATCGGCAAGAACCTCGTCGACATCATCCTGTCCAACAACGGCTACAACGTCGTCAACCTCGGCATCAAGCAGCCGGTTTCGGCGATCCTGGAAGCCGCCGAGGAGCACAAGGCCGATGTCATCGGGATGTCCGGACTGCTGGTCAAGTCCACGGTGATCATGAAGGAGAACCTGGAGGAGCTGAACCAGCGCAAGATGGCGGCCGACTTCCCCGTCATCCTGGGCGGCGCCGCCCTCACCCGCGCCTACGTCGAGCAGGACCTGCACGAGATCTACGAGGGCGAGGTCCGCTACGCCCGGGACGCCTTCGAGGGGCTGCGCCTGATGGACGCCCTGATCGCGGTCAAGCGCGGGGTGCCCGGCGCCAGCCTCCCCGAGCTCAAGCAGCGCCGGGTGCCCAAGCGGGACACCGCCGCGCTGGAGGTCGAGGAGCCCGAGGGTGCGGTCCGTTCCGACGTGGCCGTCGACAACCCCGTCCCGACGCCGCCGTTCTGGGGCACCCGGGTCGTCAAGGGCATCCAGCTGGCCGACTACGCCTCCTGGCTGGACGAGGGCGCGCTGTTCAAGGGCCAGTGGGGCCTCAAGCAGGCCCGCACCGGTGAGGGACCGTCGTACGAGGAGCTGGTGGAGACCGAGGGCCGCCCCCGGCTGCGCGGCTGGCTCGACAAGCTCCAGACCGAGAACCTGCTCGAAGCCGCCGTCGTGCACGGCTACTTCCCCTGTGTGTCCAAGGGCGAGGACCTGATCCTGCTGCACGAGGACGGCACCGAGCGCACCCGCTTCACCTTCCCCCGGCAGCGCCGCGGCCGGCGGCTGTGCCTGGCCGACTACTTCCGTCCGGAGGAGTCCGGCGAGACCGATGTCGTCGGCCTCCAGGTCGTCACCGTCGGCTCGCGGATCGGCGCCGCCACCGCCGAGCTCTTCGAGGCCAACTCCTACCGCGACTACCTCGAACTGCACGGTCTGTCCGTCCAGTTGGCCGAGGCGCTGGCCGAGTACTGGCACGCCCGGGTCCGTGCCGAACTGGGCTTCGCCGGCGAGGACCCCCAGGACGTCGAGGACATGTTCGCGCTCAAGTACCGGGGCGCGCGCTTCTCGCTGGGCTACGGCGCCTGCCCCGACCTGGAGGACCGCGCCAAGATCGCCGACCTGCTGGAGCCGGCGCGGATCGGTGTCGAGCTCTCCGAGGAGTTCCAGCTCCACCCGGAGCAGTCCACCGACGCCATCGTCATCCACCACCCGGAAGCCAAGTACTTCAACGCGCGGTAACGGGCGGGCGCCCTGACCGGAGCCCAGGCATGGACTCCGGTCACGGCAGCACCATGTGGTCACTCTGCGTGTGCAGGTCAGGGCCGTCCCGGGGAACTCCCCAGGACGGCCCTGACCTGTATCACCACGCATTCCGGCGCGTCCCGTCGTACACTTATCGGTCCGGTGGCGGCCGGTCGTTTCCCCAGCCGGGGATGGCGACCGGCCCTTTCGTCCCTTGGGGGACGTCGTAACGGAGGTGGATGGATGACCAGCAGCATCCCCGCAGTCGGCACCCGCACGGCCGAAGCCGCGACCCTCCAGGCCGTATTCCTCGATCTGGACGGCACCCTCGTCGACACCGAGGGCTTCTGGTGGGAGGCGGAGGCGGAGGTCTTCGCCGAGCTCGGGCACATCCTCGACGACGCGCACCGCGAGGTCGTGGTGGGCGGTCCGATGACCCGCAGCGCCGGCTATCTGATTCAGGCCACCGGCGTCGACATCAGCCTGACCGAGCTCAGCGTGCTGCTCAACGCCGCCTTCCTGGCGCGGATCCGGCGCGGTGTCCCGCTGATGCCGGGCGCCCGCAGGCTGCTGACCGAGCTGGCCGCACACGGGATCCCCACCGCCCTGGTCTCCGCCTCGCACCGCGCCATCGTCGACCAGATGCTGTACTCACTCGGCCCGGAGAACTTCCGGCTGACCCTCGCGGGCGATGACCTGGAGCGCACCAAACCGCACCCCGACCCGTATCTGACGGCCGCCGCACGGCTGGGGGCGGACCCGGAGTGCTGTGCGGTCATCGAGGACACCCTGACCGGGGTGACGGCGGGGGAGGCGGCGGGCTGCCCGGTCGTCGCGGTGCCCTCGGTGACGCCGATCCCGCCGTCCCTGGGGCGTACGGTCGTCGGTTCGCTGGAAGAAGTTGATCTCCCATTTCTCCGGACGCTCATCACGGAAAGCCGCGGCACCGTGCACTGAGCGTACTCCGGGAAAGGCGACGGGAACCGAGTGGAGCGGCCCGCTCATTTTCCGTGACGAATGCACTGACTGAATTGTTGCTTCGCCATGGATCCTTGAACGCGTGACGTTTCTCACGTGCCGGGCCGTCGACAGCGGGCCCCACAGGTGTTCCAGGGGGTCTCCGGGGTGCTTTACGCGGGGGTAAGTGTCCGGATTGGTGGAGCAACGTGTGAATCGTTCCACCGTCCGGATATCGAGCGGGTTGCCATCGTTATCCAGGTGCCATATCGATACAACTCCATTGAGTCCCAGCGCGGCTGGCCGTTCCTACTAATGTCGACGCGAGCAACACTGCTGCGCTGATAAGGAACCTGCCGACGATGAATCGCAAGACCCTGGTGCTGCCGGCGCTGGCCGGTCTCCTCGCTCCTGTTCTTGCTGCCTGCGGCAGCTCGGACGGTGCCGGCGAGGGCGTCGATCCGATCGTCGTGGGTGTCGCCACCCACATCGAGGCCACGAAGGCGGCCCCCGCGCCGCTCGACCCGTCGCAGGCTTACGACGTCGACGCGTGGAACGTCATGCGCAGCGCCTTCCAGACGCTGATGCGGCTGCCCCGGTCCGGGACCGCCCCGGTGCCCGAGGCCGCCCGGTCCTGCGGGTTCCGTGACACCCAGAACGAGCAGTACCGCTGCACGCTGCGCGACGGCCTGAAGTTCTCCAACGGTCATGCCCTGACGGCGCAGGACGTCAAGTTCTCCATCGACCGCATGAAGACCATCAACAACACCAATGGTCCGGTGTCGTTGCTCAACGGCATCGACAAGGTCGAGACGCCCAGTGACAGCGAGGTGGTCTTCCACCTCAAGAAGCCGGACGCCACCTTCCCGCAGAAGCTCACCACGCCCGCCGCCGCCATCGTCGACCCCGAGGTCTACCCCAAGGGCCGGCTCCACAGCGGCTTCGAGGTGGTCGGCTCCGGCCCGTACACGCTCAAGACCGAGCGCAGCGACAACCGCATCACCAAGGCCGTCTTCACCAAGAACCCCACCTACAAGGGCGGGGTGCAGGCGAAGAACGAGAAGGTCGAGATGCGCTTCTTCAACGACTCCGTGTCCACGGAGAAGGCGCTGCGCAAGGGCAGCGTCGACGTGATGAACCGCGGTCTGGCGCCCGACCAGGTCAAGGGCCTGGAGAACGCCCACGACCAGGGCATCAGGCTCCAGACGATGCCGGGCCAGGAGATCCGCTACCTGGCCTTCAACACCAAGGACCCGGCCGTCTCCAACAAGGCCGTGCGACGGGCGATGGCACACATCATCAACCGCTCGGACCTGGTGCGGAACGTCTACGCGTACACCGGCGACCCGCTGTTCTCGATGGTGCCCACCGGCCTCACCGGGCACATCAACTCGTTCTTCAACAAGTACGGGAACCCCAGCGCCGAGGCCGCCCGCAAGACGCTGCGCGAGGCGCACATCACCTCTCCGGTGAAGTTCACCCTCACGTACACCACGAACCACTACGGATCCAGCACCGTGAAGGAGGTCCGTGCGATACAGAGTCAGCTCAACCGCACCAAGCTGTTCGACGTCAGCATCAAGGGCATCGACAGCTGGCAGCAGTTCCGCACCGACGCCCTGGACGGCAAGTACTCCGTCTACAACATGGGCTGGTTCCCCGACATCCCGGACGCCGACAACTACATCGCGCCCTTCATCGGCAAGCAGAACTTCCTCGGCTCCCCTTACCGCAACGGAAAGATCGAGTCGCAGCTGATCCCGTCCAGCCGCCAGCAGTCGGACCGCACCGCCGCGGGGGCCGACTTCAAGCAGGCGCAGGACATCATCGCCGACGACGTACCGCTCCTCCCGCTCTGGCAGGGCAAGCAGTACGTCGCCGCCCGCGATGACATCACCGGCCTCGAGTGGGCCCTCAACTCCGCCTCAGGGCTCCAGATCTGGGAGCTCAGCCGCGGCGTCGCCGACTGATCCGGCGGATATCACCCATGCAGCACACCACCGCCGTGGCCTCCCCGCCACGGCCCGACAGGCACGACCCAGAACGTGAGGACCGTTTAGTGAGGAAGCGTGACCAGTGGCTGGCCGCCCCGATCGGGGCGGGGCTGACCACAGCTCTGCTCGCGGTCGCCGGGTGCGGCACCGACGACTCGGGAGCGGCCGGCAACGGCGAGGCCGTGGTCATGGGAATGACGGACAAGGTCGTGTCCACCGACCCCGCGTCCGGCTACGAGCCCGGCTCCTGGCTGTTGTTCAACAACGTCTTCCAGTCCCTGCTGAGCTTCCCCAAGGGAGGCACCACCCCCGAGCCGGAAGCCGCCGAACGCTGCGGCTTCACCGACCGGGAGAGCAAGGTCTACCGCTGCACCATGAAGGACGGTCTCACCTTCAGCAACGGTGACAAGCTGACGGCCAAGGACGTCAAGTACTCCTTCGACCGCACCCGGCGCATCAAGGACAAGAACGGCCCCGCCGTGATGTTCTCCGCGCTCGACAAGGTCGAGACCCCGGACTCCAAGACCGTGGTCTTCCGGCTGAAGACACCCGACGCGACCTTCCCGATGAAGATAGCCTCCGGCGCCGGCTCCATCGTCGACCACGCGGAGTACCCCGCCGACCGGCTGCGCACCGACGGCAAGGCCGTGGGCTCGGGCGTCTACACCCTCAAGGACTACAACTCCCAGAAGGCCGTCTTCGCCGTCAACGGCTCCTACAAGGGCCCGGCCAAGGTCAAGAACTCCGGCATGACCGTGAAGTTCTTCAACGCTCCCGACGCGCTCAAGAAGGCCGTCGAGAAGGGCGACGTCGATGTCGCCTACCGCGGTCTGGCCATGAAGGACATCGCCGCACTCGACAACGCCGCGCTGAAGGAACAGCACGGCACCCAGGTCGTCGAGGGCGCCAGCGCCGAGGTCATGCACCTGGTCTTCAACCTCAAGGACCCGGTCGCCGGCAAGCTCGGCGTCCGCAAGGCGATCGCCTACCTCCTGGACCGCTCGACCCTGGTCCGGGACGTCTACCAGCGCACCGCGGTGCCGCTGTACTCGATCGTCCCGGCCGGCATCACGGGTCACAGCACCTCCTTCTTCAACACCTACGGCGACCGCCCGAAGCCGGACAAGGCGAAGGACGCGCTGCGCTCCGCCGGCTACAACGGCAAGGTGCCGCTCACGCTGTGGGCCACCCCCGAGCGCTACGGCCCCGGCACCGTCCCGGCCTTCGAGGAGATCGCCCAACAGCTCAACGCCAGCGGCCTGTTCAACGCCAAGGTGCGGACCCTGCCCACCGAGGAGTACGAGAAGGGCATGGCCGACGGCAAGTTCGGCGCCTATGTCAAGGGCTGGATCCCCGACTATCCGGACCCCGACAACTTCACCGCGCCGTTCTTCGGCAAGGACAGCGTGGTGGCCAACAACTACAGCTCGCCCACCATCACCGGCCGGCTGCTGCCCAAGACGGCCGACCAGCCGAACCGCGGCGCCACCAAGGACCAGTTCCGGGAGCTCCAGGACATCGTCGCCGAGGACGTGCCGATGATCCCGATCTGGCAGGGCAAGCAGTACGCGGTGGCCCGCGACGGGGTCTCCGGTCTGGAATGGACCCTGGACCCGTCGACCGTCTTCCGCTTCTGGGAGATCAGCAAGCCGACCGAAGCCTGACCGGACGTCCGCACACCACGGCGGGGGCCGCCCCGGGCAACACCCCCCGCCCGCCCCCCCCCGGGCCCGCA
>NZ_JBHXFI010000032.1:0-89933 GCF_042724075.1 Streptomyces sp. NPDC127097
TGTTCCGGGAGTGGCTCACTGCGGCCCGCGCGGCCGGCGTCCTCAAGCACAGGTTACCGCCCTCGCCTCCACCACCCCCGACACCTCACCGGCCGCGGCGGGGCTCCCAGGGGCCCGGCCGCGGCCGTCGTCGTGTGCGTGGCCCCTGCCCCCGGCGCCGACGCGCACCACAAGAGGCGAGGCCCCACGCCCGTCCCTACGCTGAATGGGTGAAGCGCCCCGTTTGATCCGGTTGCTCCGGGCCGGAGCGGCGGGGTGGCCGGGTGGCCGTACCAGCCGAGCGAGGCGGGCCGTGATGAGTGACGCGAGCCAAGAGGGAGGACCCGCTACCCCTCCCAGGACCACTGCTCCCCGCTGGGCCGCACCGGCGAAGCCCGATCCACGGCGCTGGTGGGGCCTCGTGGTGATTGCGATCGCGCAGCTGATGGTGGTGCTGGACGCGACCATCGTGAACATCGCCCTGCCGTCGGCCCAGCGGGATCTGGGGATGTCGGACGCCAACCGGCAGTGGGTGATCACCGCGTACACGCTGGCGTTCGGCGGGCTGCTGCTGCTCGGCGGGCGGATCGCCGACCTGGTGGGACGGAAGAAGACGTTCATGATCGGACTGGTCGGGTTCGCGGTCGCGTCGGGGCTGGGCGGGGCGGCCACCGGGTCCGGGCTGCTGTTCGGGGCGCGGGCGCTTCAGGGCGCCTTCGGGGCGCTGCTGGCGCCGTCCGCGCTGTCGCTGCTCACCACGACGTTCACCATCGGGAAGGAGCGAAGCAAGGCTTTCGGGATCTACGGCGCCATCGCGGGCGGTGGCGCGGCCATCGGGCTGATCGCCGGCGGGCTGCTGACCGAGTACCTGAACTGGCGCTGGTGTCTGTATGTGAACGTGCCGATCGCGGCGCTCGCCTTCATGGGCGCGGCGGTGTTCCTGCACGACAAGCCGGAGCGGGGCCGGGTACACCTGGACATTCCGGGCGCGGCGCTGGGCTGCGGCGGCCTGGTCGCGATCGTGTACGGGTGCAGCGAGGCGGAGCCACGGGGGTGGGGCGACGGGCTGGTCATCGGGCTGCTGGCGGGCGGGGTGGCGCTGCTGGCCGCCTTCGGCTGGTGGCAGTCGCGGGCGCCGCATCCCCTCCTGCCGTTGCACATCGTGCGGGACCGGAATCGCGGCGGCGCCTTCCTGACCATGGGGCTGGCGGTCATCGCGATGTTCGGGATGTTCCTGTTCATGACCTACTACCTCCAGACCGTGCTCGGCTATTCACCGGTCCGGACCGGGATGGCCTTCCTGCCGATGGTGGCGGCGATCGTGATCGGCTCGACGCAGATCTCGGCGCGACTGCTGCACCGGATCCCGCCGCGCTTCCTGATGGTCCCGGGCGCGCTGCTGGCCGCCACGGGGCTCTTCACCCTGCGGTATCTGACGGCCGAGCCCGCGTATGTGTCGCATGTGCTGCCGGCCATGCTGCTCGTCGGGCTCGGCATGGGCCTGATCTTCATGCCGGTGATGGCGACGGCCACGTCCGGGGTGGCCCCGCACGACTCCGGGGTCACCTCCGCGACCGTCAACACGGCGCAGCAGGTGGGCGGTTCGATCGGTACGGCGCTGCTGAACACCATCGCCACCTCGGCGAGTGCGGTGTTCATCGCGGATCACCTGACGGACGCGGCCCGGAAGGGCGGCGGGCTCGGGCTCACCCCGGCGGTGCGGGACCAGATCGTCAAGGCCGGGGTGGTGCACGGGTTCAACGTGGCCATCGGGGTGGCGTCGGCGATCATGCTGCTCGCCGCGCTGGTCGCCGGTCTGCTGGTCAACGGCCGGGCGCCGAAGCCCGGCCGGTCCCCGGCGGCGGACGGCGCCGAGTCGGCGGACGCGGCGGTGTGAGCGCGGGCCGCGGCGGTCGGCGGAGGGGGTGAGCACAGGCTCGGTCCGGCGCCGAAATACCCGCGCGGCCACCCCTGCCCCGTCCAGTACGATATTGACGTTCCGTAAAGCAAATCCTCACTCACCGTAGCGACTTGGGAGCAGCCGGCAATGGCTCGACACCTCATCACCAGCGCCCTTCCGTATATCAACGGGATCAAGCACCTGGGCAACATGGTGGGGTCCATGCTCCCGGCCGACGTCTATGCCCGGTATATGCGGCAGCGCGGGCACGATGTCCTCTACATCTGCGCGACGGACGAGCACGGGACCCCCGCCGAGCTGGCGGCGAAGGACGCGGGCCAGTCGGTCGACGCGTTCTGCGCCGAGCAGCACGACAAGCAGAAGGCGATCTACGAGGGCTTCGGCCTCGAATTCGACTACTTCGGCCGGAGCTCGTCGCGGGAGAACGTGGAGCTGACGCAGCACTTCGCGCGCAAGCTGCACGAGAACGGATTCATCGAGGAGCGGGCGATCCGCCAGGTCTTCTCGATCGCCGACGACCGCTTCCTGCCGGACCGCTACATCGTCGGCACGTGCCCGCACTGCGGCTACGACAAGGCGCGCGGCGACCAGTGCGAGAACTGCACCCGGGTGCTCGACCCGACCGACCTGATCGACGCCCGCTCGGCGATCAGCGGCAGCGGTGACCTGGAGGTGCGCGAGACCAAGCACCTCTTCCTGCTCCAGTCGAAGCTTCAGCACGAGGTCGAGGGCTGGCTGGAAGGCAACGGCAGCAAGGAATGGCCGACGCTGGCCTCGTCCATCGCGCACAAGTGGCTGACCGAGGGTCTCCAGGACCGGGCGATCACCCGTGACCTGGACTGGGGCGTTCCGGTGCCGGCCGATGTGTGGCCCGAGCTGGCGGCCGAGGGCAAGGTCTTCTACGTCTGGTTCGACGCGCCGATCGAGTACATCGGCTCGACGAAGGAGTGGGCGGACGTCGACCCGGAGAACCGCGACTGGAAGTCGTGGTGGTACGAGGCCGAGGACGTCCGGTACACGGAGTTCATGGCCAAGGACAATGTGCCGTTCCACTCCGTGATGTTCCCGGCGACCCAGCTGGGGACCCGCGAGCCGTGGAAGAAGGTCGACTTCCTCAAGGCGTTCAACTGGCTCAACTACTACGGCGGGAAGTTCTCCACCTCCCAGCGGCGCGGCATCTTCACGGACGCGGCGCTGGAGCTGCTGCCGGCCGACTACTGGCGCTACTTCCTCATCGCCAACGCCCCGGAGTCCGACGACACCTCCTTCACCTGGGAGCTGTTCGCGTCCTCGGTCAACAAGGACCTGGCGGACACCCTCGGCAACTTCGTCAACCGGGTGCTGTCGTTCTCCCGGAAGCGGTTCGGTGACGAGGTGCCCGCGGGCGCCGAGGCCGGGGCCGCGGAGCAGAAGCTGGGCGAGGAGATCGCCGGGCTGCTGGCGGAGTACGAGGGCCACATGGAGGCCCTTCAGTTCCGCAAGGCCGCGGCGTCGCTGCGCGCCCTGTGGAGCGCGGGCAACTCCTACCTGGAGGAGAAGGCCCCGTGGCTGGAGATCAAGACCGACAAGGACGCCGCGGCCCTGACGCTGCGGACGGCGATGAACCTGATCCATCTGTACGCGATCGTCTCCGAGCCGTTCATCCCGTCGTCGGCCAAGGCGATGCGGGGTGCCTTCGCGCTGGAGAACGACACCGCGGTGTGGGTCGCGCAGGAGGAGGCGAAGGCGCTGGCCTCGGTGCCGGCCGGAACTCCCTTCACGGTGCCGCCGGTGCTCTTCGCGAAGATCACCGAGGACGACCTGGCGGCATACCGCGAGCGCTTCGGCGGCGCGGAGCAGTGATCCCCGCCTGACCGCGGACGTCTCCGCGGCCGGCACAGCACACCTGCACGCCCGTCCGGCCCTCGGGCCGGGCGGGCGCCCGCATGTGCGGGCCCCGACGGCCCGGACGCCACGGCTCAGGGCCGGGTCGGCGGGGATACGAAGGCGTGCAGTGACTTCAGGCCCGGCGTCGGCGGCAGCGGGACCGGGCGCCAGCCACGTGCGTAGGCCGGCGGCTTGCGCCCGTCGACCAGGACCGCGGCGGGCCGGGACGCGGCCAGCCGGGCCAGGCCCGCGGGGGTGATGCGGGCGTCGTGGCCCTGCGGCTGGCGGGACGCACAGCCCGCCTGGTACGCCACCCGTACCGCCTCCTCGCCGCTCACCACACAGGGCGGCCGCAGACCGGCCGCTTTCAGCGTCCCGGAGATCCGGCCGATACCGGTCTGGGCGCGCGCGGTGCTCCGCACCATCTTGTGCAGGATCGCCAGCTGGATGGCCTCATGGCCGGTCAGCGTGAGGACGAGGACGGCCACCGCCCAGGCGTGCCGGCGGCGCGGCAGCCGGGTCAGCCAGTACAGGAACCACGCGGCAGGCATCAGCAGCAGGGCGTAGGCGGGCAACAGGAAGCGCGGCGCGGCGTAATTCACCGTCAGCAGGTAGGGAGCGGCGAGGCAGAGGCCGGCCAGCGCCGGGACGACGAGCGGAGCCGGTCCGTTGCGGTGCAGCGGACCGACCGGATCGCGCAGCCGCACCGCGGGCCACACCGGGCCGTGGCGGTCCGGCTCGCCGACGGGCTCACGGCTGCCCGGCCGGACCGGCGCCAGCCCGAGCGGCTGCGGCCCCCCGCCGCGCTCCGCGGACGCCCACGCCGGACCGTACCGGTGCAGCGCGGCACCGGACTCACGGGCCCGCAGCGCCACCCATACCGCCCCGATGACCGCCAGGGGCAGCAGGAACCACCACACCGCCGTCACCGGGTGGTCCCAGGCCAGCTGGCAGGGGCGGCAGAGCGTCTTGCCCTGAAGCGAGCGGGCGTGGTCGTCGAAGGACAGATGCCAGCCCAGGCCGCCCTGGATCCGCCCGGCCTGCCGCAGCCGTGCCACGAGCCCGCCGTAGGACTGATACGCCTCCGCGACCCACTCGGCGCACCCCAGGACCAGCCCGGCCGGCAGCGCCAGCAGCACGGCGGGGCGCCGCCAGGACGGGACACACAGCGCCGCGGCGAAGAGCGGCACGGCCAGCCAGACGGCGTCGGTGGGGCGCATCAGCGCGGCCACGGCCACCGCGACGCCGAGTCCGGCCGCCGCGCTCCGGCCGCCGCGGGGGGCCAGTTGCCGGGACGGCTGCCGTACGGCGCGCAGAAAGCAGCCGGTGGCGACGAGCGCGGCGTAGGCGACCCACAGGTTGGGCATCGCCTGTGGGCCGTAGAAGAGCGTGATCCACAGACCGGCGAACAGCGCGCCGCCCAGCGCCGGTACGGGAGCGGGCAGCAGTCGCCGCCAGACGCACAGGCTGATCAGGAGCCCGGCGCCGGAGAGCACCGCCAGGTAGCAGTGCAGCACGGTGGCCGAGGTCGTGAGCACCGCGGCCGGAGCGAGGAGGAAGCTGACGCCGCGGGCGCGGGGGGCGCTGAAGAACGCGGCCGGCGTATGGCGGTCGACCTGGCTGACGTAGACCGTCTCGTCCCATCCCAGGCCGGGGGTGGTCAGGGCGCCATAGACCAGGAGGGCGGTGAAGGCGGCGGCCACGGCGGTGAGCCACCACAGGTCATGGGCCGCGACGGAGCGCGTCGCGCGGGCCCGCGGCCCCGGGCCGGCCGGAGCGGAGAGGAGGCTGGCTTGCTGCATGAGCACCACAGTGCGGGCGCTGCCGGAGCCCGGCCACACGAGTGGAGCGGTCGGGGCACCCGGGCCGCCACCCGGCGCCCGTTCCCGCGCCGGGACGGCCGGCCGCCGACGCCCGCTCGGCAAGCACAGAGGCCCCGGACGGGCCGGGGCGGCGTTTCACGTGAAACGCCGCCCCTCAGCCTGTCCGAGGCCCCTTGCCGTCAGCGGCGCCTACTTCACCGGCGGCTTGCGCAGGGAGAGGTGCAGCTCCTTGAGACGCGCCTCCTCGACCTCGCTCGGGGCGCCCATCAGCAGGTCCTGGGCGTTGCCGTTGAGCGGGAAGGCGATGGTCTCGCGGATGTTGGGCTCGTCGGCCAGCAGCATGACGATGCGGTCGACGCCGGGGGCGATGCCACCGTGCGGCGGGGCGCCGAACTTGAAGGCCCGGAGCATGCCGCCGAACTCGGCCTCGACCGTCTCCTTGTCGTAGCCGGCGATCGCGAAAGCCTTGTACATGACCTCGGGCTCGTGGTTACGAATCGCGCCCGAGGACAGCTCGGTGCCGTTGCAGACGATGTCGTACTGCCAGGCCAGGATGTCCAGCGGGTCCTTGGTCTCCAGCGCCTCCAGGCCGCCCTGCGGCATGGAGAACGGGTTGTGCGAGAACTCGATCTTGCCGGTGTCCTCGTCCTTCTCGAACATCGGGAAGTCGACGATCCAGCAGAACCGGAACTCGTCCTCGACGAAGTGGCCGGCGCGCTTGGCGACCTCGACGCGGACCGCGCCCATGATCTTGGAGACCTCGTCGAACTCACCGGCGCCGAAGAAGACGGCGTGGCCGGGCTTGAGGTCCAGGGCGACGACCAGCGACTTGATGTCGTCCTCGGTGAGGAACTTGGCGATCGGGCCGGTGAGGGCGTTGTCCTCGCCGACGCGGACCCAGGCCAGGCCCTTGGCGCCCTGCTGGACGGCGAAGTCGCCCAGCTGGTCGAAGAACTTGCGCGGCTGGTCGGCGGTGTCCGGCACGGCCAGGGCACGGACGTGCTTGTCGGCGAAAGCCTTGAAGCCGGAGCCGGCGAAGACGTCGGAGACATCCACCAGCTCCAGCTCGGCGCGAAGGTCCGGCTTGTCGGAGCCGTACTTGAGCATCGCCTCGCGGAACGGGATGCGCGGGAACGGGGAGGTGACCGTGCGGCCGTTGCCGAACTCCGTGAAGAGTTCGGTCATCAGCTTCTCGACGGGCTGGAAGACATCCTCCTGCTCGACGAAGCTCATCTCGACGTCGAGCTGGTAGAACTCGCCCGGCGAGCGGTCCGCGCGGGCGTCCTCGTCGCGGAAGCAGGGCGCGATCTGGAAGTAGCGGTCGAATCCGGCGATCATCAGCAGCTGCTTGAACTGCTGCGGGGCCTGCGGCAGCGCATAGAACTTGCCGGGGTGCAGACGGGAGGGGACCAGGAAGTCGCGGGCGCCCTCGGGGGAGGTCGCGGACAGGATCGGGGTCGCCATCTCGTTGAAGCCGAGGGCCACCATCTTGTGACGGATGGCGGAGATGACCGCAGTGCGCAGCATGATGTTGCGGTGCATCCGCTCGCGGCGCAGGTCGAGGAAGCGGTATTCGAGGCGCTTCTCCTCGTTGACGCCGTCGTCCGCGTTGATCGTGAAGGGGATCTGGTCGGCGGCGCCGAGCACCTCGACCTCAGAGACCTCGATCTCGATCTCGCCGGTCGGCAGGTCGGGGTTGACGTTGTCGGCACCGCGCGCGCTGACCTTGCCGTCGATGCGGACGACGGTCTCCTTGGTCAGCGAGCCGAGGGCCTCGTTGGCCGGCGTACCGGGGCGGGCGACGAGCTGGACCAGACCGTAGTGGTCACGCAGATCGATGAAGAGGATGCCGCCCAGGTCACGTCGATTGTGCAGCCAGCCGCTGAGGCGGACGTCGGTGTCGACGTCCGTGGCTCGGAGCTCGCCGCAGTTATGGGACCGGTACCGATGCATCGCTCATCCAAGTCGTCGCGAGTGTCGAGGTGAGGAGTTGTCGGGAGAGGGAGAGGAAAAGGAGTACGGGCTCTGCCGCCCGGTCGCTCTCCCCGTGGATCACCCGAAAGGCCACCCCAGGATTGACATAACCGCTCCAGGTTACCGTCCCGGCCCGCACGCCTTCGTTGACATATACGCATCAGCGCCGTGGGGACCGGCCCGATGCCTCCCGACTGGGACGATGGTCACGTTCCGGCTCGCTGGTGGGGTGCCGCCAAACACACCTAAAGTGAGGCAATGCGCACCGAGGATCTCCTGGCCGCCATCGCGACCGGCCTGTGGCGCTGGGACCACGCATCGGGACGGGTGACCCTCGACGCCGAAGCGGCCCGGCTGCTCGGGCTGCCCGCCGCACCGGCGGAACTGACCCAGGCCGCGGTGCGCTCCCGTTTTCATCCCGTCGACTTCGCCGAGATCAACGGGATCGTGCAGCTCGCGGTCGCCGAGCGGACGCTCGCCGAGGCGCGGCTGCGCATCGTGGACGAGCACGGGCGGGTGCAGCGCATCGTCCGCTCCCGCTCCCGCCCCCGGATCGTCGACGGCGACTTCGAGCTGGTCGGCACCCTCCAGGAGGTGCCCGAACCGCAGCCCGGGACCTCCGCCGCGCACACCCCGATAACCGGCGACTGGCGCCGCTCCCGTGAGGCGTTTCTGCTGGACGCGGGCCGGGCGCTGGCCGAGGCACGGTCCACCGCCGAGGTGCTGCGGGTCGCGGCCGGGCTGTCCATGCCGGGGTTCATGCCGGACGGGCTGGCGGTCTTCGGCATCGAGGGCGACCGGCTGCCGGTCATCGGCCAGCACGGCTACGCGTCCGGCGATGAGCGGCCGTTCGCCGACATGCCGCTGACGGCCGACCACCCGGCCGCCGAGGTCGTCCGCACCGGCCGGGCCAGCTATCTGCCCACCCCGGAGGACTACCGCCGCCGCTACCCCGCCACCTGGCCGCTGGCCGCCCGCTTCCGCCGGACGTCCTGGGCGTTCCTGCCGCTGGTGAACGCGGGCCGGACGATCGGCGCCTGGATGGCGGCGTTCGCCCAGCCGGTGGCGTTCACCCCCGATGAGCGCTCGGTGCTGACCACCGTCGCCCGGATGCTGGCCCAGGCGCTGGCCCGGGCCGGTATGCAGGAGGAACAGCAGGAACTGGCGCTGGGGCTCCAGCGCAGCATGATGCCGACGGTGCAGCCGGACATCCCGGGGATGACGGTCGCGGCCCGCTACGTCCCGACCGGCGGCGGGCTGGAGGTCGGCGGCGACTGGTACGACATGATCCCGCTGCCGTCCGGCCGGATCGCGCTGGTCATCGGGGATGTCCAGGGGCACGACGTACGGGCCGCGGGCCTGATGGGGCAGCTGCGGATCGCGCTGCGGGCCTACGCGTCCGAGGGCCATCACCCCGATGCGGTGCTCTCCCGCGCCTCCCGCTTCCTGGCCGGGATCAATGAGACCGAACTCCGCGGCGACGGCGCGGACCAGCGCTTCGCGACCTGCCTCTACATCGAGGTGGATCCGGCGACGGGGCTGCTGGACATCGCGCGGGCCGGCCACCCCGATCCGGCGATCCGGATGAGCGACGGCACGATGCTGGTCCGGCCCACCGCGGGCGGGCTGCCGCTGGGCATCGTCCCGGACGCCGACTACCCCACCACCCGGCTCGTCCTGGAGCCCGGCGAGACCATGATGGTGTGCACCGACGGGCTGATCGAGACCGGCGGCCACGATCTGGAGACCGGCTGGGCGCGGCTGCGCGACGTCCTGGAGGCATGGCAGGCCGACGAGGACGGCGAGAGTCTGGAGCGGCTGGCCGACGCGCTGGTCCAGGCCGTGCACGGGCCGCCGTCGCACCACACCACCGGGCCCCTGGTGGACCGCCGCGAGGACGACATCGCCGTACTGCTGCTGCGCCGCGAGGGCGCCGGCTGCGCGGTCGGCACCGGCGGCCTGCTGACGCCGCGGCCCGTCCGGCGCACCGTGCTGTCCATCGCCCAGGCCGAGCCGGAGCGGATAGCCGAGGCCCGCCGGCAGGTCCGGGACGTGCTGCACGACTGGGCCGACCCGGACCAGGTGGACTCGGCGGTGCTGATGGTCTCGGAGATGGTCACCAATGTCCTGCTGCACACCGACGGGGATGCCGTGCTGGTCGCCGAGATCACCGGTGAGCGGGGCGCCCGGCGTATCCGCGTCGATGTCGCCGACAGCAGCGATGAGCTGCCGCACCGCCGCAGCCCCGGCGAACTGGCGTCGTCGGGGCGCGGTCTGATGCTGCTGGAGCTGCTGGCCGGGGCGTGGGGCGTGGATCCGCGCGGGGACGGCAAGTCGACGTGGTTCGAGCTCTACGAGGAGGCGGCGGAGGCGGCGGGCCCGCTGTCGTCGGAGTCCGAGCCCGCGGCGTAGTGCACCCGTAGCTCGTGGAGCACGCCGGTCGCGGCGGCGGTCAGCGGTACGGACAGCAGCATGCCGAGGATGCCGGCGACGCTGGCGCCCGCGGTGATCGCCAGCATCACGGTCGCCGGATGCATCTGGACCGTACGGCTCTGGATCATCGGCTGGAGTACGTGCCCCTCCAGCACCTGCACGGCCAGGACGACGCCGAGCGCCCACAGCGCGATCACGAAGCCGCGGTCGGCCAGTGCCACCAGGATCGCCACCGCGCCGGAGATGAAGGCGCCGAAGTAGGGGATATAGGCCCCGACGAAGACCAGCGCGCCCAGTCCGACGGCGCCCGGCACCTGAAGGATCAGCAGTCCGACGGTGATGCAGATGGCGTCGATCAGCGCGATGAAGGTGGTCCCGCGCATAAAGCCCTCGATGCTCTGGAAGCCGCGGCGGGCCATCCGCTCCAGCTGCGGTGCCGAGGTGCCGGGCGCCCAGTCCCGCAGGGCGCGTACCGCCTTGTCGGAGTCGCGCAGGAAGAAGAACGTCAGCAGCAGGGCCAACACCGAGGCGGCGAGGAACTGGCCGACGACGCTGACGCCGGCCAGCAGCCCGGAGGCCGCGGTGCCGCCGAACTTGGCGACCAGCTCCTTGGACTTGGCGGCGAGATCGTCGAGTGAGGTACCGGCCGCTCCGAAGTGCTGGGAGAGGTCCCGGGCGGCGTTCCTGAGCGAGGCGATGATCTGGTCCCCGGTGTCGACCAGCGCGCTCACGACGATGTATCCGGCGCCGCCGACCACCACCACGAGGACCGCGCAGGTCAGTCCGGCCGCCAGGGAACGGTTGAGCTTCATCGCCACCAGCCGCCGGTAGAGCGGCCCGAGCAGCCCGCTGCCGAGCAGCGCCAGCAGTACGGGCGTCACGGCCGCGCTCAGTTCGACGCACAGCCATACCCCGAGGGCCAGCACGGCCGCGATCAGCAGCGCCACCAGACACCAGGCCGCGGCACGGCGGGCCTCGATCGGCAGCAACGGGCTGGAAGGCTGCGGCCGTTCACCCTTGGCGCCGGGCCGGTTCTCGTCCGAGTCGTTTCGCACCCGGACAGTCCACCATGGCGGCAGGCCCGGGGCGGCTCCGGGAAGACGCCGGGGGCGGCGTTTCACGTGAAACGCCGCCCGGCTGCCGAGGTGGCGTCAGCGCTCGCCGGCGGGGATCGTGCCGAGCCGGCCGGCCTGGAAGTCCTCGACGGCCTGCGCCAGTTCGGCGTGGGTGTTCATCACGAACGGGCCGTAATGCATCATCGGCTCGCGGATCGGCAGCCCGCCCAGCAGCACCACCTCGAAGTTCGGGCTGCGCGACTCCTGGGACTCGTCCGCCCGGATCGTGAGCGAGTCTCCGCTCCCGAACACGACCGCCTGCCCCATGCGGAACGGGCGCCCCTCCGCACCGGCCGTACCGCGTCCGGCCAGGGCGTAGCCGAGGGCGTTGAAATCCTTCCGCCAGGGCAGGGTCAGCTCGGCGCCCGGGTTCACCGTCACATGCATCATCGTGATCGGCGTATGCGTGACGCCCGGCCCCTGGTGGCCGTCGAGGTCACCGGCGATCAGCCGCAGCAGCGCGCCACCGTCGGCCGAGGTCAGCAGCTTGACGTTGCCGCCACCGATGTCCTGGTAGCGGGGGGCCATCATCTTGTCGCTCTTCGGCAGGTTCACCCACAGCTGGAGGCCGTGGAAGAGACCACCGGACATGACCAGCGACTCCGGCGGCGCCTCGATGTGCAGCAGCCCCGAACCGGCCGTCATCCACTGGGTGTCACCGTCGTTGATGACGCCACCGCCGCCGTGCGAGTCACGGTGCACAAAGGTGCCGTCGATCAGATACGTCACGGTCTCGAAGCCCCGGTGCGGGTGCCAGGGCGTGCCCTTGGGCTCTCCCGGCGCGTACTCCACCTCGCCCATCTGGTCCATCATGATGAACGGGTCGAGGTGCTTGTAGTCGATCCCGGCGAACGCACGGCGCACCGGGAACCCCTCGCCCTCGAATCCGCTCGGAGCGGTGGCTACGGCCAGCACGGGACGGGCGTGCGCCGCGACGGGCGCCGCCACACGCGGCAGGGTCAGCGGATTCTCAACGGTCACTGCGGGCATGACGGCCTCCTCGGTCACTAAAAACTTAGTTGAACAGTGAACAACCCGCAAGGCCCACGGCATTCCCGGCCGCATTTCCCCAGGTCGAGAGGGTTCCGGTGCGCCCCCGACACACTTCGGGCCGGCCCCTCGGAGGGACCGGCCCGTGACTCGACCGCGGCAGCGGCGGTCCCCCGCCGCATGCCGGGACGGCTAGCCGTACATCCGCCGCATCGCGAAGTCGACCATCTGCTCCACGGCCTTCGCGTCGAAGACCATCCGGTGGTCGCCCTCCATGTCGAGGACGAACCCGTAGCCGGTCGGCAGCAGGTCGAGCACCTCGGCGCCGGTGATCACGAAGTACTTGGACTCCTTGCCCGCGTACCGCCGCAGCTCCTTGAGCGAGGTGAACATCGGGATCACCGGCTGCTGGGTGTTGTGCAGCGCCAGGAAGCCTGGGTTGTCACCACGCGGGCAGTAGACCTTGGACGTGGAGAAGATGCCCTGGAAGTCCTCGGCGGACATCGAGCCGGTAGTGAAGGCGCGCACCGCGTCGGCGAGGGAGGGCGGGGACGGCTCGGGATACAGCGGCTGCTCGCCGTAACCCCCGGGGGCCGGTTGTTGCGGCGGGGGCGCTCCGTACTGCTGCTGCCCGGCACCGGCGTTCTGGTCGTAGCCGTACATGCGCCACAGCGTACTGAGTCGGCGATTCGCCGGGGGACGCTCGTCACAGATGGGCGGTAGGGGTTGATTCTTATTACCGGTGGGTAGCATCATCGTAGGTACTTGCTACTTGCTGGTATTGCGTTTGAGGTCCTCCCTCCCGAACCCTTACGGAGCCGTATCCATGGGGCACTACAAGTCGAATCTCCGCGACATCGAGTTCAACCTCTTCGAGGTGCTCGGCCGTGACAGCGTGTACGGCACCGGACCGTTCGCGGAGATGGATGTCGACACCGCCAAGAGCGTGCTGTCCGAGATCGCCCGGCTGTCCGAGAACGAGCTGGCCGAGTCGTTCGCCGACGCCGACCGCAACCCCCCGGTCTTCGACCCGGACACCAACACCGCGCCGGTTCCGGACACCTTCAAGAAGAGCTACCAGGCGTTCATGGACGCCGAGTGGTGGCGGCTGGGCATCCCGGAGGAGCTCGGCGGCACCACCGCGCCCCGCTCCCTGCTCTGGGGCTTCGCCGAGACCATCCTGGGCGCCAACCCGGCCGTGTGGATGTACGCGTCCGGCCCCGCCTTCGCCGGCGTCCTCCACGAGGAGGGCACCGAGGAGCAGCACCGCATAGCCCAGCTGATGGTGGACAAGCAGTGGGGCTCCACGATGGTGCTCACCGAGCCGGACGCCGGTTCGGACGTCGGCGCCGGCCGCACCAAGGCCGTGCAGCAGGCGGACGGCACCTGGCACATCGAGGGCGTCAAGCGCTTCATCACCTCCGGTGAGCACGACATGTCCGAGAACATCGTGCACTTCGTCCTCGCCCGCCCCGAGGGTGCCGGTCCGGGCACCAAGGGCCTGTCGCTCTTCATCGTGCCGAAGTACGACTTCGACTGGGAGACCGGCGAGCTGGGCGAGCGCAACGGCGCCTACGCCACCAACGTCGAGCACAAGATGGGCCTCAAGGCGTCCAACACCTGCGAGATGACCTTCGGCGCCAACCACCCGGCCAAGGGCTGGCTGCTCGGTGAGAAGCACGACGGCATCCGCCAGATGTTCAAGATCATCGAGTTCGCGCGGATGATGGTCGGCACGAAGGCCATCGCCACCCTCTCCACCGGCTACCTCAACGCGCTGGAGTACGCCAAGGAGCGCGTGCAGGGCCCGGACCTGGCGGCCTTCACCGACAAGACCGCGCCGCGCGTCACCATCACCCACCACCCCGATGTGCGCCGCTCGCTGATGACGCAGAAGGCGTACGCCGAGGGCATGCGCGCCCTGGTGCTCTACACCGCCACGGTCCAGGACGAGATCATCGTCAAGGAGGCCGCGGGCGAGGACGCGAGCGCCGCGATCCGCCTCAACGACCTGCTGCTGCCGATCGTGAAGGGCTACGGCTCGGAGAAGTCCTACGAGCAGCTGGCGCAGTCGCTCCAGACCTTCGGTGGCTCCGGCTACCTCCAGGAATACCCGATCGAGCAGTACATCCGGGACGCCAAGATCGACACCCTCTACGAGGGCACCACCGCGATCCAGGGCCAGGACTTCTTCTTCCGGAAGATCGTCCGCGACCAGGGCCAGGCGCTCACCGCGCTCTCCGACGAGATCAAGAAGTTCCTCGCCGACAACACCGGCGGCGAGGAGCTGGAGCAGGCCCGCGGCGAGCTGGCCAAGGCGGCCGCCGACCTGGAGGCGATAGTCGGCGCCATGCTGACCGATCTCGCCGCGACCGAGAAGGACGTCAAGTCCATCTACAAGGTCGGCCTGAACACCACCCGCGTGCTGATGGCCTCCGGCGATGTCGTCATCGGCTACCTGCTCCTCAAGGGTGCGGCCGTGGCCGCCGAGAAGCTGGCCGGCGCCCCGGCGAAGGCTGTGCCTGCCAAGGATGTGCCCTTCTACACCGGCAAGATCGCCGCGGCGAAGTTCTTCGCGCACAACGTCCTGCCGGGCGTCGGCGTCCAGCGCGGTCTGGCCGAGTCCGTCGACCAGTCGCTGATGGAGCTCGACGAAGCCGCGTTCTGAGAGGGAATTCCGCGGCCCGGCTGCGGCGTTTCTCTTAGAGGTCTCTCAGATTGACCGTTCAGACTGACGGGGCCCGCCTCTCTTCCCCCGGAGAGGCGGGCTCTGTCGTGTCCGGGGAAGTGAGCCGAATGCCAGGACATCGCAGCGGGCGCGCTTCCGTATGCCGGGACCCCGGCCCGTTACACCCGGAATCCACCACTCCGCAACGCTTCCCGGCCCGGAATGCAGAAATCCTGGCCGGAAGGGTGCGCAGTCGCGCCGCATGCGCACCGGGAATGGGGGGTCCGGCTCCTTATGCTGAATCCATGACCAACTCCGCCCGCTTCGATCGCGGCCATACCGACGACCTGATGACCTATCTCGCCGCCAGTCCGTCGCCCTACCACGCAGTGGCAAATGCGGCGGAGCGGCTGGAGAAGGCCGGTTTCCGGCAGGTCGCCGAGGTCGACGCGTGGGACGGCGAGAGCGGCGGCAAGTACGTGCTGCGCGGCGGGGCGCTCATCGCCTGGTTCGTGCCCGAGGGCGCGAACGCGGCCACTCCGTACCGAATTGTGGGGGCTCACACCGACTCTCCCAATCTGCGGATCAAACCGATTCCGGACACCGGCGCCCGCGGCTGGCGGCAGATCGCCGTGGAGATCTACGGCGGCACCCTGCTCAACACCTGGCTCGACCGCGATCTGGGGCTGAGCGGGCGGGTGACGCTGGCCGACGGCAGCCATCGGCTCGTCCATATCGACCGGGCACTGCTCCGGGTGCCACAGCTGGCCGTGCACCTCGACCGCTCGGTGAACTCCGAGGGCCTGAAGCTGGACAAGCAGCGCCACATGACGCCGATCTGGGGCCTGGGCGAGGTGGCCGAGGGTGGTCTGATCTCCTTCGTCGCCGAGGAGACCGGTGTGCCGGCCGACGACATCAAGGGCTGGGATCTGATGGTCCACAGCATCGAACCACCCGCCTACCTGGGCCGCGACCGCGAGCTGGTGGCCGGCCCGCGGATGGACAACCTGCTCTCCGTGCACGCCGGTACCGCCGCGCTCACCGCCGCGGCGGCCGCCGGGAGCGCCCTGAGCAGCATTCCGGTGCTGGCCGCCTTCGACCACGAGGAGAACGGCAGCCAGTCCGACACCGGCGCGGACGGCCCGCTGCTCGGCACGGTCCTGGAGCGCTCGGTCTTCGCCCGCGGCGGCTCGTACGAGGACCGGGCGCGGGCCTTCGCCGGCACCCTCTGCCTGTCGTCCGACACCGGGCACGCCGTGCACCCCAACTACGGTGAGCGGCACGACCCGGGCCACCTTCCGATGCCCAATGGGGGACCGATCCTCAAGGTCAACGTCAATCAGCGCTATGCCACGGACGGCAGCGGACGGGCCGTCTTCGCGGCGGCCTGCGAGCGGGCCGGGGTCCCGTGGCAGAGCTTCGTGTCCAACAACTCGATGCCGTGCGGGACCACCATCGGGCCGATCACCGCGGCCCGGCACGGCATCTCGACGGTCGACATCGGCGTGGCCATCCTGTCCATGCACTCGGCGCGTGAGCTGTGCGGCGCCGAGGACCCGTATCTGCTGGCGAACGCCCTGACGGCCTTCCTGGAGGGCTGAGTTGGAGTTCTCACTGCTCGGCCCGATCGCCGTGACGACCGGCTCCGCGGAGCTGTCGCTCGGGCCCGCCAAGCGGCGCAGTGTGCTGGCGCTGCTGCTGTTGCAGCCCAACACCACCGTCCCACTGGAGCAGTTGATCGACTCCCTGTGGGAGGACGAGCCACCCGAACACGCCCGTACGGTCGTCCAGGGGCATGTCTCGCGGCTGCGCGCCACGCTCGCCGAGGGCGGTGCGGAGGCGTACGGCATCGAGCTGACCACGCACGGCTCGGCCTATCTCCTGCGGCTGCCGGAGGAGCTGATCGACGCTCACCGGTTCGGTGAGCTGGTGGCGCTGGCGCGCCCCGAGGCAGCACCGGGCGATGCCGTTCCCCTGCTGCGCGAGGCGCTCGGCCTGTGGCACGGGCCCGCGCTGACCGGCACGGTCACCAGCCCGCCGTTCGCGGCCGCCGCCCATGCACTGGAGGAGCGGCGGCTGACGGCCGTGGAGGCGCTGGGGCGGGCGCACGGCGCGCTCGGCGAGCACGAACAGGCCGCGGCCATCCTCTACTCCGCGGCCGTCAACAACCCGCTGCGGGAGGGCCTGATCGCCGGGCTGATGCGGGCACTGTTCCGTACGGGACGGCAGTCCGATGCGCTGGAGTGGTTCCACCGCACCCGCCGGCTGCTCAACGAGGAGCTGGGCGTCGATCCCGGCGAGCGGCTGCGCGGCGCCTACGAGGAGATTCTGCGCGCGGAGGCGGCCGGCGGGGGACGGGCCGAGCCGGCGGGCGGGGCGCGAGCGGCGGGTGCGGCTTCCGCCGGGGCTCCCGGAGGAAGCCGTTCCGCGGCGGACCGTGGGCCGAGGCCCGTTGCGGGCGCGGAACGGGGACCCGTACCGGACGCCACCGGCGCGGTGGACGCGCGTAGCGGCGAGGCCGTGCCGGGCGGCGACGGGGCGCGGACGGACGGCGCCCGTGCCGGGTCCGGCTCGGGACGGGCCGGTGCGGCACCGCGGCTGCTTCCCCGGGCGCCGGCCCGCTTCCTGGGACGGGAGCAGGAACTCGCTGCCCTGACGGCCGTGCTGACGGACGGTGGGACCGGGGAGAGCCCACTCGCGGTCGTGGCGGGACCGGCCGGTGTCGGCAAGACCGCCTGCGCCGTGCAGTGGGCACATCTGCGTGCCGGATCCTTCCCCGACGGCCAGCTCTTCGCCGATCTGCGCGGCTTCGGCGAGGGCGACGAGGCACCGCCGGCCGAGATCCTGCGCGACTTCCTGCTGGCGCTCGGCACACCGCCGGAGCGGGTGCCCGGTTCGGCGCAGGCCGCGTCCGCGCTGTTCCGGTCGCTGGTCGCGGAGCGCCGGCTGCTGGTCGTCCTCGACAATGCGCGCAGCTCGGCGCAGGTACGGCCGCTGCTGCCCGGCGGCCCACACTGCGCCACGGTCGTCACCAGCCGCAGCCGTCTCGACGGGCTGGTCGCCACCGACTGCGCCCGGCCGGTCGGCCTCCAGACGCTCGGCCACGAGGAGGGCGCGGCGCTGCTCGGTGCCATGCTCGGCCCGGAGCGGGTCGCCGAGGACCCGGCAGCCGCACGTGAGCTGGTCGATCTGTGCGACGGGCTGCCGCTGGCGCTGCGGGCCGCGGCCGCCCAGCTGACCGCCCGGCCGCGCTGGCGGCTGGCCCGGCTGGCCGCGGCGCTGCGGGACGAACGCCGGCGGCTGGCGCTGCTGTCCGCGGAGGACACCGGCATCGCGGCGGCCCTGCGGATGTCCGTCGCCCGGCTGTCGGCCGACGACGCACGGTTGCTCAGCGCGCTCGCGACCAGCGCGGACGGACACCTCAACGCGTCGCTGGCGGCGGCGCTCGCCGGCTACGACCCGGAGCGCACCCAGGACGGCCTGGACCGGCTCGCGGAGATGCATCTGGTGGACGAGGAGGCCACCGATGTCTACACGATCAGCACGCTGACGCAGCTGTTCGCACGGGACGAGCGCGGGGAGAGCGGCGAAGGGGGCAAGCACGGTACGGGTGACGGAAGCAAGGGGAGCGACGGGCGCGGCTGAGCCGGTGGCCGCGCCTGTGCGGGCACGTTAGGCGCACGTTAGTGGCACGCCAGCGGCGGGCGGCAAGGTGGTGGTCACACCGCAGGACAGACCACAGGCCAGACCGCAGGGCGTAGCGCCGGCGCGGCACGGGCCACCGACCGGGGGAGACCGGAATGCCGCGCAGCCACCACCGCTCCGAGACCGTCATCGAGACCGGCGCCTCCCGGCCGTCCCGTGCGGTCCGCCGCCGTACGCTGCGGGTCGCCGCGGCGGGACTCACCGCCGTCGCCGCGCTCACGCTCACCGCCTGCGGCGGCCAGGACAACCCGCTCCAGACCGGCGCCGCCAAGCCGTACAACCCGACGCCGCAGGTCGCCGAGGAAACGGTGGCGAAGGGCGACGGCGGCCCCCAGGGCGGTCCCCGGCCCGACGGCGGCCGCGCGGAGCAGACCTCGGCCCGGCACGGCGGCTCCGGTGCGGGGGCCGGAGCGAACGGCACGGGGGACAGCGGCACCAGGGCGAACGGCAGTGGGGCGAGCACCGGCAAGGCGGGCAAGAGCGGCGACACCTCCGGCATCCGGCACACCGCCTGCGACGCCGCGAAGATCCAGATCGTCGCCAAGCCGCTGAAGCGGCCGGTCAACCATCTGCTGCTGGAAGCCACCAACACCTCCGGCGCCACCTGCGACCTCTACTACTCCCCCTACCTGCGCTTCGACGAGGCCCAGAGCCCGCTCGCCGAACTGCCGGACAGCAAGCCGCAGTCCGTGGTCACCCTCGCCCCCGGTCAGTCCGGCTACGCCGCTGTGAAGACCTCGTCCGCCGATGGTTCCGGCACGAACGGCCACACCATGACCTCGCTGTCCGTCAGCCTCCCCGGCCGCGACGGCAAGGGCAGCATCGGCGGCTCGAGGACGGTGGCACTGCCCGGCGGCTCCGTGTACCTCGACGACAGCGCCTGGGTGACCTACTGGCAGTCGGACATGAGCGCCGCGACGGCGTGGTGACCCCCGGCCGGTGACACGTCACTCCGCGCTCCGCGAGCCGTGACCCGGTGCCCGACAGACCGTCAGCCGTCTGACGCGGGCTGAGGAGACCGGCCGCAGAGCCCCCTTGAACCAGGGCGCCCGCATCCCCCAGCGGGCGCCCTTTTCGTTGTCCGCCGTCCGCTGTCCCGTCATGTCTCGTCCCGCGCCCCGTCCTGTCCCGTGCTCCTGACGTCTTTGCAGGTCACAGCCGTGCGTACGGCCGGGACATCCCAGGGGACGAGGAACCTCCGGGCCGCCACGATGCCCCGCTCCACGATGGTCTCCGCCGCCGTGAGCACGACCGTCCGGCGGCGCACCGACCGGCCAACCGGCCCTAAACGGAGGGGAATCGGCATGTACGAGCACAGCAGCACGCACCCGGCGGAGACCACCACCCCCACGGACCAGACCCCCGCCCGCACGACGCGTCGGCGGGCCCCGTTCCGCAGGACCGTGTGGCGCAGGGTCCTGCCCACGGTGGCCGCGGCCGGCATCGGCGTCACCGGGTTCGCGGGGCTCGCCCACGGCAGTGACGTGGGCAGCGCGACCACCGGCGGGCAGTCCACGACCGCCACCGGGCTCTCCCACGACGGCTCCGCCCGTGCCGGCTCCGTACGGCCGGCCGCCGCCGACTTCCCCACGTGGGGCACCCGTTGGGTGGTGCACGCCACCGCGGACACCGGCTCCCCCGCCGTCGGAATGATCAACAAGACGGCGCCGGGCCAGGACCGGATCACCGCCGACTACCAGGTCGACACCGGCCGCAAGGTCTGCGAAGGCAGCTCCTGCTCCACATTCATGGCACACCTCACCGGGCCGGTCAGCGGCTTCCTCAGCGTGGTCGCGGTGGACGTCCCGCAGGACCGGCTGCCGGGCGTGCCGGTCCAGGGCGGCGGTGGGCAGCCGCAGCCGCAGCCCGGCGGTTCGCGGGAGGAGATGCTGAACCGCGCCGCCACCTGGCTGACCGCCAACAATGGCGCCCAGGTCCCGTACAGCCAGGCCAAGGTCTGGAAGGACAGCTACCGCCAGGACTGCTCGGGCTATGTGTCGATGGCGCTCGGGTTGCCGACGCCCGGCACCAACACCGTGGGGCTGGCCACCGACCGCGGCCTCACCCGGCCCGTCTCGCTCGGGGAACTCAAGCCCGGTGACCTGCTCATCGACGCCTCCGGCGACAACAACACCCGCCATGTGGTGATCTTCGAGAAGTGGAACAACGACGCCCACACCTCGTACACCGCCTATGAGCAGCGCGGCGACCACGGCACCGACCACCGGACGCTGACCTACGGTCTGCCCGGCGGCGACGCCGAGTTCAAGCCCTACCGTCCGGTGAAGTTCGGCGACTGACGCCGACCGGGGCGCGAGGTCTGAGGACCGTGCTCGGCCACGGCCAGGCCCGGAAGATCTCACGCCGTTTCACGTGAAACGTCACTATCCGATCCGGGTGCGATCCGGATCGTGTCACGAGGGGCACTTCCGGCACAGGGGAGCGGAAGTGCCCCTCGCGCGCGCATGCCCGCTGTGCTGGAATGCGAGACGTGCCTGGCCATCAGAACCACGCCGATCATGTCCGCCGTAAGCCCTTGGCCCCGCTGCCCGACGAACTCTCCGGCCCGGTACGGGACTTCGTCAGCTCCTTACGCCGTATGCACGGCGAACTCGGCTACAGCCTGAAGCAGTTGGAGAGCCGACTGCCTGCCAGCCGCTCCTCGCTCTCCCGCTATCTGCGAGGTCAGAGCCTGCCCGACGAACGGCTGCTGGTGCAGTGGTGCACGCTCTCCTTCACCGGTGAGGACCGGCTGCCCGCCCTTGTCGACCTGCTGCACCGCGCCCAGGAGGCGGCGGACGCGGGAGCGCGGGCGACGGAGCGGGACGGTACGCCCGGCGGCAAGACCCGGGCTGATGCCGACGATTCGACCGGCGCAGGGACGGAAGGCGGGGCCGCGGCGACGGGCAGGCGGCGCCGGAGGCTGGTGCTCGCCGGGCTCGGGACCGCCGCGGTGCTCACCGCCGCAACGCTGGCCGTACCGGCACTGATCAGCTCCAACGGATCGCCGGACAGTGGCAGTGACGGCCGGGCGCCGGGCGCGCGGAGCGCGGCGTCGGCCACCGGGTCGGCCCGGCTCACCGTCCACAACGTCGAACGGGACTGTCAGCACCGGCGGACCGAGAACTGCGCACTCGGGCTGGCCCGCGATCCGTACCGGCTCTATCGCCGCTCCAACGTCGTGGGCCATGTATGGCACGACGACGTGCTGCGCGCGGTCTGCCGGATCGCCGACGGAATCACGGTCACGGATGAGGTGGGCGGCCACAGCAGCATGTGGTTCCGGGTCGAGCACGACGGCAGGCAGGTGTGGATGCCGGCCATCCGCATTCGCCCGGAACAGGTCGAGAACACCACGCTGCCCGGCTGCCCGGACTGACGCTTCGGCGCCCCGTTCGGGACCGGATCCTCGTCACCCAGAGGCTGATCTTCACCCCCGCCACGCACCGGGGCCACCCACAGACAGCACCTATGACCTGCGATAACGCCATATCGCCGGGCCCCCCGACAAACCCACCCTGGCGCATCCACCGGCAATGGATATCGTGGCCGTGCCATGACAGACACACCTCGCTGACACCGCAGCAACTCACTGGGGGAACCACCCATGACCGCACGCCGCTCCCGCCACCGCTCCGCCGCATACGCCGCGCTGGCCCTCGGGCTGGCCGGCTCGCTCGCGCTGACCGGCTGCAACAGCCACTCCTCGAAGAAGTCGAAGAAGTCGTCCTCCTCGTCTTCCAAGAGCAAGAAGCGCAAGATCATCGGCGGCGGTGCGGCCGCGGCGGGCGCGGGAGCGGCATCGCGGCGGGTGCCCGACTGCTACCCCAGCACGTACAAGGTCACGTTCTCCCAGCAGACCGGCCCGAAGAGCCATGTGGCCGTGAAGTTCAAGAACTCCACCAGCCGCGACTGCAAGCTCTACAACGCGCCGCTGCTCCGCTTCAACAACGCCAAGAAGCCGCTGCCGCTGCTCCAGGGCACGCCCGGCCACCTCGACGGCACCCGCATCACCGTGCCCGCCCACGGCTACGCCTACGCGGTCATCCCCACCAACACCGCGGCCACCAAGGGCACCGAGCAGAAGTCGGTGGCCATCGACTTCATGGGCATCTCGGCGAGCTCGGCCACGCACGGTCCGGCCACCGTCGACTTCGCGGAGAAGCGGCTCCACATCTCCGTCGGCAAGAGCAAGGTCACCAACTGGAGCTCCAGCATCCACGGGGCGCAGCTGGCGGGCGGCGTCGGCAAGTAGCCGCCGCACCGGCCGGCCCCGGAGTGACGGCCGGCGGCCGGCCGCGGACCGGGCCCGCTCGACGGGCCCGGGATCCTCGCTCCTACTCGGCGTCCAGCCCGGCCAGGACGAGCCCCAGCCGGGCCACCCCGCCCTCGGCGATCTCAACCGGGACGCCCCAGTCCTGCTGATGCACATGGCAGGCGGGGTACTCGATGTCCGGGGCGTCGTCGCAGGACGCGGCCATCGCCGAGACATGCAGCACGCCCTCGGTCATACCGTCCGCGAGCACCAGTTCCCGGGTGAGGTCGGTGCCGGCGCCCGCACCGTCGGCGAGCAGCTCCGGTGGTGTCGCGCTGACCAGCAGCCGCGTCGAGGGACCGTAGCGGGTGTCGAGCTTCTGGCCGGCCGGGGCCTGGAAGACCACCTCCAGCCGCAGCGCGCCCGGGGCGACCTCGGTGGCCGCGCGCTGGGTGCGATGCGCCACCGACTCGACGCGGATCGCCTCCTCCGGCAGCCGCAGCCGGGTCAGCCGGTGCCGCGCCGACTCCACCACCACGAGGTCGCCGTCGACGAGCACCGCGTCGGACGGCTCGCGCAGATCCTTCGCCAGCGTCGTCACCTCGCCGCTCGCGGGGTCGAAGCGGCGCAGTGCGTGGTTGTAGGTGTCCGCGATGGCGACCGAGCCGTCGGGCAGCGCGGTCACCCCCAGCGGGTGCTGGAGCAGTGCCTGGCCGGCGGCGCCGTCGCGGTGCCCGAAGTCGAACAGGCCGGTGCCGACGGCCGTCCGGATGACATACCCGTCGCCCGCTTCGGCGGGCTCCACCCAGCGGACCGCGCTGGTCTCCGAATCCGCGATCCACAGCCGGTCGCCGGCCGCCGCGAGCCCGGACGGCTGGGCGAACCACGCCTCGGCGGCCGGGCCGTCCACCAGGCCCTCGTTGGTGGTACCGGCCGCGACCTCGACCGTGCCGGCAGCCGGGTCGTACGTCCACAGCTGGTGCACCCCGGCCATCGCGATCCACAGCCGGTCCTGCCACCAGGCGAGGTCCCACGGCGAGGAGAGGTCCACCTCGCGCGCCGGGCCCGAGGTCGGCGAGCCCTGCCACCACTGCTTGCCGGTGCCGGCCACCGTCTCCAGCGCGCCGCTGTCGGGGTCGAGGACACGGATGGCGTGGTTGACCGTGTCGGCGACGGCCACCCTGCCGTCGGGCAGCAGCGCCAGGCCCTGCGGCTCGTTGAAGGAGTCCTCGGTCAGCCCGCGCTCGCCGGTGCCGATCCGGCGCAGCACCTGCTCACCGTCCGCCGCCAGCTCCACCAGCTGATGCCGGGTGGTGTCCGAGACCAGGAAGCTGCCGCCCGGCAGCCGGATCGCCTTGCCCGGGAAGCGCAGATCGGAGGCCACCGGCTCCGGCGGTACGTAGGGACCGTCGCCGCGGTGCAGGGTGCCCTTCGCCTCGTGCTCGGCCTCCAGCTCCTCGACGAGCTTCTCGATGGCGTGCGCATGGCCCTCGCCGGCGTGCTGGGCGACGACATACCCCTCGGGGTCGATCACCACGAGCGTCGGCCAGGCTCGCACCGCGTACTGCTTCCAGGTGGTGAGCTCGGGGTCGTCGAGGACCGGGTGTTCGACGCCGTAGCGCTCTACGGCGTCGACGACGGCCTGGTGCTCGGCCTCGTGCACGAACTTCGGGGAGTGCACGCCGATGATCACGACGGTGTCGCGGTGCCGCTCCTCCAGCTCCCGCAGCTCATCCAGGACATGCAGACAGTTCACGCAGCAAAAGGTCCAGAAATCCAGGACGACAATGCGTCCTCGCAGGTCGGAGAGGGTCAGATCCTTGTTGCCGGTGTTCAGCCAGCCGCCCTTGCCGGTCAGCTCGGGGGCGCGGACGCGTGCACGTGAAGCCATGTGGACATTCAACGTCACTCCGGTGCGTGCGCATTCCGCAGGGCCCGGAGGGAACACGTCAGCCATGCAGCGATCTCCCGGGGACGCGTCCCCGCGCACCGGCAAGTACGTGGTACGTGACCGCATCTTCGGCATCGGTGACGACTACTGGATCGAGGACGAGCACGGACGGCACGCCTACCTGGTGGACGGAAAGGCGCTGCGGCTGCGGGAGACCTTCGAGCTGAAGGACCCCGAGCGGCGGGTGCTGATCACCATCCGCAAGAAGATGCTCAGCCTGCGCGACACGATGACCATCGAGCGGGGCGACGAGCCGCTGGCCACGATCCGGCGCAAGCGGCTCTCGCTGCTGCGCAACCACTACCGCGTCCAGCTGGTGGACGGCACCGAGCTGGACGTCAGCGGAAAGATCATGGACCGGGAGTTCGCGATCGAGTACGACGGCGAACTGCTCGCCGAGATCTCGCGGCGCTGGCTGACCGTGCGCGACACCTATGCGGTCAACGTCGTCCGGGAGGACGCGGATCCGGCGTTGCTGATCGCCATCGCGGTGTGTGTGATCCGGCTGGCGGAGCGGGAGCGCGGGGAGGACTGAGAAGCACGCGTTCCGGGCGTACGGCGCACCCCTCTGCGGCCGGGAAACATCGGCCTACGATGGTCGTCCGAAAGCACTGCCGGGGTGCCCGTGCGCAGCGTAACTTAACTGCACAGACAGCAGCCCGCGTACGAACCGTCCGAGGGGTCCCGTGACCGTCCATCCCAGCCTTCAGTCCTCCATCGATGCCTGGACTCACTCCATAGAAGCGATAACCGAGCTGGTGACTCCGCTCGTCGAAGGCGAGTGGAACAGGGCGACGGGCCTCCCAGGATGGTCCGTGCGTGATGTGGTCTCCCATGTCATCGGCCTGGAATGCGAAATGCTGGGCGACCCGCGGCCGATTCACACGCTGCCGCGCGATCTCTACCACGTACGCAGCGAGTCGGCGCGTCGTATGGAGGTGCAGGTCGACGTCCGTCGGCACCACACCGCGCCGGAGATGCTCAGCGAGCTCGAATACACCGTCATCCGCCGCTCCCGGCAGCTGCGCAACGAGTCCCGTCAGCCGGACGCCGAGGTGCGCAGCCCGCTCGGCGAGGACCGTACGCTGGAATTCGTGCTTCAGCAGCGGGCGTTCGATGTCTGGGTGCATGAGCAGGATCTGCGCCGGGCGCTCGGCAAGCCCGGCAATCTCGACTCCCCCGGCGCGCATGTGACGCGCGATCTGCTGGTGAAGGTGCTGCCCGGCATCGTCGCCAAGCGGGCCCAGGCGCCCGCGGATTCAGCGGTGGTCTTCGACGTCAGCGGACCGCTGGAATTCCTGCGGACGGTCCGGATCGACGCCCAGGGCAAGGCCACCATCGACGGCAGCGTCTCGCTCGGTCCGACCGTGACGCTCGCCCTGGACTGGGACACCTTCCACCAGCTGGCCTGCGGCCGGGTGCGTCCGTCGGCCGTCACCGAGCAGATCAAGATCGACGGCGACGCCGAACTGGCAGCGGCGATCCTGGACCACTTCGCGGTCACGCCGTAGCACCAGGGGTGGGCGGACGGCGTCCCGGCGGGTCTCCGCCGCTCCGCGTCGCTGCCCGTGAGCCGGCCGGAGAACGAGAGCCGGCCCCGGAGTATGAGCCGTTTCACGTGAAACAGCCCTGTCCGTTCCACGTGAAACGGACCCGGCCGCGTGGCCGCCTCAGGCCGGCACGTGAACTGCCTCGACCCGGCTGACGACCAGCCGTTCGCGCTCGCGACGTGCCGCACGCCGGCGCAGCCGCAGGATCTGCGAGACGCCGAGCGCCTCCAGGACGAACATCGAGGCGAAGGCGATCCGGTAGTTGTCCCCGGTCGCGTCCAGCAGCACACCGACGGCGAGCAGGGTCGTCATCGAGGCGGTGAAGCCGCCCATGTTGACGATGCCGGAGGCGGTGCCCTGGCGCTCGGGCGGGTTGGCGGGCCGCGCGAAGTCGAAGCCGATCATCGAGGCGGGGCCGCAGGCGCCCAGCACCGTACACAGCACGATCAGCAGCGCCATCGGGGCATGATCGGCCGGCCAGGCCAGTACGAGCCCCCACATCAGCGCCGTGGCGCCCACGGTGCCCAGCGCCAGCGGGGTCCGGGCCGCGTGATGGCGGGCGATGACCTGGCCGTAGACCAGCCCGACCGCCATGTTGGAGAGCACCACGAGGGTGAGCAGTTCACCGGCGGTGCCGCGGGACAGCCCCTGCGCCTCGACGAGGAACGGCAGGCCCCAGAGCAGCAGGAACACCATCGCGGGGAACTGGGTGGTGAAGTGCACCCACATGCCCAGCCGGGTGCCGGGCTCCCGCCAGGCGTCCGCGATCTGCCGGCGCACGAAGCCGGCGCCGGTGTGGGCGGCGGACGCGGGCGGCGGCTCGAAGCCCTCGGGGTGGTCCTTGAGGAAGAGCAGCAGCACGATCAGCACGACGATGCCGCCGGCCGCGCTGGCGGCGAAGGTCGGGGTCCAGCCGAAGGAGTGCAGGAAGCGGGCGAGGACGAGCGTGGAGACGAGGTTGCCCGCCATCCCGACCAGCGCGGCGATCTGAGCGATCATCGGGCCGCGGCGGGCCGGGAACCACCGGGCACCGAGCCGCAGCACACTGATGAAGGTCATCGCGTCCCCGCAGCCGAGCAGCGCACGCGAGCCGAGCGCCATGGCGTACGACGAGGAGAGCGCGAAGCCGAACTGGCCGACGGTGTAGAGCACCACGCCGATCGTCAGCACCCTCTTGGCGCCGAGCCGGTCGACCAGCAGCCCGACAGGGATCTGCATCCCCGCGTACACCAGCAGCTGGAGGATGGAGAACGTCGACAGCGCCGAGGCGTTGATGTGGAAGCGGTCGGCGGCGTCCAGCCCGGCCACGCCGAGGCTGGTGCGGTAGGTGATCGCGACGAAGTAGACCGCGACGCCGATGCCCCAGACCGCCATCGCCCGGCGGCCGCCGGGCGGGTCCGCGGGCATCAGCCGGGCGCCGCCGCCTATGCCGGAGCCGCCGTCCGACCCGAGGGAGCCACCGGCGCTTCCGCTGCCGGCGCTCATCGCACGTCCCCCTGCGCGAGGTTGCGCACCCAGCTGACGTGACGCTGCACGACATCGGTCGCGGCGTCCGCGTCACCGGCGCGCAGCGCCTCCAGGATCTCCGCATGCTCGGTGATGTTCTTGGCGATCCGGTCCGGATGGGCATGCATCACCGCGACACCCATCCGCAGCTGACGGTCGCGCAGCTGCTCGTAGAGCCGATCCAGGATCTGATTGCCGGCGCTGCGCACGATGGCGGCGTGGAAGGCGCGGTCGGTGACGGACACGGCGGCCAGATCGCCGGAAGCGGCCTGCTCCCGCATCGTCTCCAGCAGCTCGGTCAGCTCGCCGACCAGCGCCTCACTCGCGGGCACCGCCTTGGCCGCGGCGTGCTTCTCCACCAGCAGCCGGGTCTCGACGACATCGGCGATCTCCTGCGCGGAGACCGGCAGCACCAGCGCGCCTTTCTTGGGGTAGAGCTTGATCAGCCCCTCGACCTCCAGCCGCAGCAGCGCCTCGCGCACCGGCGTCCGCGACACCCCCACGGCGTCGGCCAGCTCGCCCTCGGTGAGCAGCATGCCGCCCTCGTAGCGGCGCTCCAGGACGGCGTCCTTGATATGGGCGTAGACCCGCTCGGCGGCGGGCGGCTGCTTGGCGGCGGACTCTCTGGCAGGCGCGGTGGGCGTGGACGCTGAGGGCATGCGCACAGGATAGATACAACAGGTATGCGTTCGACACCGCAGTCCGCGATACGGACAAGAGGGTCACGTTTTCGCAGGTGGCGGCGTTGTGGGGCCGTCACGGCGGCGGAGGGCCGGTCAGCGCCCGGTGTGCGCCCCGGCCCGTCCGCCGCCCTGCGCTGCCCTCAGCCCGGCATCCGCCCCTGCGCGACCAACCGGTTCACCACCTGCTCGTGGGCGGGGGCACAGCGCTCCCGCGCTTCCTGCCGGTCGAACCAGGCGTATTCGGCGATCTCCCGGCCGGGGGCCGGTGCGATGTCCTGGGGCCCGCCGGTGAAGCAGGTCATGTGCAGCCGGCGCCCGTTCTTCCCGTGGGCGACGGCATGGATGACAAAAGCCTCCGACAGCTCCTCGGCGGGCACCACCAGGCCGAGTTCCTCACCGAGCTCGCGCGACAGCGCCTCCCGGGCGGTCTCGCCGGGCTCGTACTTGCCGCCCGGGAGATAGAAGGTGTCGTTCCCGCGCGTCCGTACGCTCAGCAGCCGCCCCTCGCGCAGATGCAGCCAGCTCACCGACTTCAGCGGTGCGCCGCGCTCCAGGGCGATCAGCGGATGGCCGGTCTCCTCGTCCGTCCGCCGCCCGCGCTCCGTGAAGCCGAGGTGCGCGTAGAAGCGGCGGGCCCGGCCGTTGCCCTCGAAGACCTCCAGGGTCAGCGCGCCGTGCAGGGCCGCCGCATGCTCCAGCAACTCCCGCCCGGCTCCGCCGCCTTGGGCCTCCGGCGCCACGAACAGCCCCCCGACCTCGGTCCCGGGCCGGTCCCCGTTCCCAGGCCGGCCGGTCAGCAGCCCGAGCAGCCCGATGACCCGGCCCTCGCGTTCGGCCACCCAGTTCTCCGCCTGGACGAGGTACACCTCACGAAGGAGGCGGGCCCGTTCGCCCGCGCCCTCCCCGTCGAGGAACGGGTGCGCCTCGCGCGCGGCCCGGGACCACAGATCGATGACCACGTCCTGGTCAGCGGGGCGATACGGCCGGATGATCATTTCGCTGTTCATTTCGCCGACCGTAAACAGCGCGTCCGACCGCGGCAAACCCTTTACCCGGCACCGGCGGAAGAGGGACTCGCGGGATGTCGGGTCCCCCTCAAGTCGTACAGGAGTCCCTACCTGCCGCGTACGGACCACGGCGAATCTCATGGGTGAATAGAGGCACGGAGCCGGGGAGGCTCCGACACCCGAGGGGGAGTGGACCATGCAGCCCAGGACGAACGCCGGCCGCCGTACGCGGAACACCGTCGTGCTGGCTTTGATCGTCGCCGGTCTGTGGGCGGGCATCGCCCTGACCCGCGGCGCCGCACGCGCCGACGGCTCCGGTCCGGCCGGGCCGGTGGGCCACTTCAGCCGCGCGGTGGAGCTCATCCGCGGCTGACCGGCCCGCCGGTCGCGCGCGGCCCCGGTGACACCCTGCGCGGCTCGCCGCGATACGTACCGAACGACCAGAGGTTGCCCTCGGGATCGCGGACACCGAATTCCCGCGAGCCGTAGTCGGTGTCGCTCAGCTCCTCGATGATCTCCGCGCCGGCAGCTCTGGCGCGGGCACACACCTCGTCGGGGCGGTCGGTGCGGACCCACGACTGCTCGTCCACAGGGCCGGCGCGGACCCGAGGCGGCGTTTCACGTGAAACGCCGCTCCGAACCGCCCGGCCCCGCCTTCCGGCTCATCCCCAGGTGATGAGCCGCTTGGGCCGCTCCAGCACCGCCGCGATGTCCGCGAGGAGCTTGGAGCCCAGCTCGCCGTCGATGAGCCGGTGGTCGAAGGACAGCGCGAGGGTGGTGACCTGGCGCGCCTTCACCTTGCCCTTGTGGACCCAGGGCTGGAGCTTGACCGCGCCGAAGGCGAGGATCGCCGACTCCCCCGGGTTGAGGATCGGCGTACCGGTGTCGACGCCGAAGACGCCGACGTTGGTGATGGTGACCGTGCCACCGGTCATCGCCGCCGGCGAGGTCTTGCCCTCGCGGGCGGTGGCGACCAGATCGCCCAGTTCCGCGGCGAGTTGGGGAAGCGTCTTGACTCCGGCGTCCTTGATGTTCGGGACGATCAGCCCACGCGGGGTGGCCGCCGCGATCCCGAGGTTCACGTAGTCCTTGTAGACGATCTCCTGCCGCGCCTCGTCCCAGGCCGCATTGACCTCCGGGTGGCGCTTGAGGGCCACCAGGAACGCCTTGGCGACCAGCAGCAGCGGGTTGACCCGCAGCCCCGCCATGTCCGGGTCCTGCTTGAGCTCCTGGACGAGCTTCATCGTGCGGGTCACATCGACGGTGATGAACTCCGTGACATGCGGCGCGGTGAAGGCGCTGGCGACCATCGCCTGAGCGGTGGCCTTGCGTACGCCCTTGACGGGCACCCGGCGCTCACGGGCGGCGGCGTGGACGACGCCGGTCTCCGCCGGGGCGACCGCCTCGGCGACGGGGGCCGGAGCCTCGGCCGGTGCGGCCGGAGCCTCGGCCGGGGCGGCGGCCGCGTGCACGTCCTCGCGGGTGATGATGCCGTCCGGCCCACTCGGGACGATCGTCGCCAGATCGATCCCGAGGTCCTTGGCCAGCTTGCGCACCGGCGGCTTGGCCAGCGGCCTGCCCGCGGACCCGGCACTCGTGCCGTTCGCGGCCGGAGCCACGGGGGCGGCCGGTGCGGGCGCCGTGCGCGCGTTCAGCTCCGCCTGGAGCGCGGCGCTCACGGACTCCGGCTGGGCCGGAACGCCCGGCTGGGGCTTGCGGGCCCGGCGCTTGGTCGAGGACGGCGCGGCGCCGTAGCCGACCAGCACCGCCTGCCGGCCCTGCGGCTCGGCCTCCTCCTCGGCCTTGGCGGCCTCCTGCGGCGCCTGGACCGCGGCCGGTGCCGTGGCGGGCCCGGCACCGGGGTCGGTGTCCACGGAGATGATGACGGTGCCGACATCGACGGTGACGCCCTCGCCGAAGTTCAGCTCGTGCACCACCCCGTCGTAGGGAATGGGCAGTTCGACGGCGGCCTTGGCGGTCTCGACCTCACAGACGACCTGGCCGTCGGTGACGGTGTCGCCGGGCTGGACGTACCACTTGAGGATCTCGGCCTCGGTCAGCCCCTCGCCGACGTCGGGCATCTTGAACTCGCGGAAGCGCTGAGCGTTGGCGGTACTTGCAGTCATGGTCACGAACTCTCCTCAAACCCTCAGTACGCCAACGCACGATCAACGGCGTCGAGCACCCGGTCCAGTCCCGGAAGGTACTCGTCCTCCAGACGGGAGGGCGGATACGGGGAGTGGAAACCGCCGACCCGCAGGACCGGGGCCTCCAGGTGGTAGAAGCACCGCTCGGTGATCCGGGCGGCGATCTCGGCACCGGCGCCGAAGAAGACGGGGGCTTCATGGACGACGACGAGCCGGCCGGTCTTCTGCACCGAGGACTGCACGGTGTCGAAGTCGATCGGGGAGAGCGAGCGCAGGTCGACGACCTCGAGCGACTTGCCCTCCTCGGCCGCGACATTGGCGACGTCCTGGCAGACCTTGACCATCGGCCCGTAGGCGGCCAGCGTGAGGTCGGAACCGGTCCGGGCGATCCGGGCCTTGTGCAGCGGGTCCGGGATCGACTCGGTGTCCAGCCGCGACTTGTCGTGGTAGCGGCGCTTGGGCTCGAAGTAGATGACCGGGTCGTCGCCCGCGATGGCCTGCTGGAGCATCCAGTAGGCGTCGGAGGAGTTCGAGGGAGAAACGATCTTGAGGCCCGCGACATGCGCGAAGAGCGCCTCGGGGGACTCGGAGTGGTGCTCGACCGCACCGATGCCGCCGGCGTACGGGATGCGGATGACGACCGGCACCTTGACCTTGCCCAGCGCGCGGGCGTGCATCTTCGCGAGCTGGGTGACGATCTGGTCGTAGGCGGGGAAGACGAAGCCGTCGAACTGGATCTCGACGACCGGGCGGTAGCCGCGCAGCGCCATGCCGATGGCGGTGCCGACGATGCCGGACTCGGCGAGCGGGGTGTCGATCACCCGGTCCTCGCCGAAGTCCTTCTGGAGCCCGTCGGTGACCCGGAAGACGCCGCCGAGCTTGCCGACGTCCTCGCCCATGACGAGGACCTTGGGGTCGGCCTCCATGGAGGCACGCAGCGACTCATTGATCGCCTTGGCGATGGTGATCTTCTCGAAGACGGCCATGGTCAGTTCCCCTCCGCGACAAGATCGGCATCGGCGAACGACGCCTGGTACGCGGCGAACTGCGCGCGCTCCTCATCGACGAGCGCATGCCCGTCGGCATAGACATTCTCGAAGATCGCCATGGTGTCCGGGTCGGGCATGGCGCGTACCGCATCGCGGACCCGCTTGCCCAGGGCCTCGCGCTCCTCGTCGATCGACGCGAGATACGCCTCGTCGACCAGGCCCTCGGCCTCCAGGTAGGTCCGCAGCCGCAGGATCGGGTCCTTGGCCTCCCAGGCAACCCGCTCCTCGTCCGCCCGGTACTTCGTCGGGTCGTCGGAGGTGGTGTGCGCACCCATGCGATAGGTGAACGCCTCGATCAGCATCGGGCCCTGGCCGGTGCGCGCCCGCTCCAGCGCCGCCTTGGTCACCGCCAGACAGGCCAGTACGTCATTGCCGTCGACGCGTACGCCGGGGAAGCCGAATCCGCGGGCGCGCTGGTAGAGCGGCACCCGGGTCTGCTTCTCGGTGGGTTCGGAAATCGCCCATTGGTTGTTCTGGCAGAAGAACACGACCGGGGCGTTGTAGACCGCGGAGAAGGTGAAGGATTCCGCGACATCACCCTGGCTGGAAGCGCCGTCACCGAAATAGGCGATGACCGCGGAATCCGCGCCGTCCTTCTGCACACCCATCGCATAGCCGGTGGCATGCAGCGTCTGGGAGCCGATGACGATCGTGTACAGGTGGAAGTTGTTGCTGTTGGGGTCCCAGCCGCCGTGATTGACCCCGCGGAACATGCCCAGCAGGTTCGTCGGGTCGACACCGCGGCACCACGCCACGCCGTGCTCGCGGTAGGTCGGGAAGACGTAGTCGTCATCGCGCAGCGCGCGGCCGGAGCCGATCTGAGCGGCCTCCTGGCCCAGCAGCGAGGCCCACAGGCCCAGTTCGCCCTGGCGCTGGAGGGTGGTCGCCTCGGCATCGAACTTCCGCGTCAGCACCATGTCGCGGTAGAGGCCGCGCAGTTCTTCGGCGGAAAGGTCGATCGAGTAATCCGGGTGCTCGATCCGCTTGCCTTCGGGCGTCAGCAGTTGTACGAGCTGATCCTGCTCCGCCTCATCGGGCCGGCCGGAGTTCCGGGCCTTGGCCGGGGACGCCTTCTTGGCCGACGTCGCCTTTTTGGCGGTGGTGCGCTTGCTGCTGCCGCGGGCGTTTTTCCGCTGCGCAGTGCCTTCCACGGTCACGTGCTGCTCCTCCGTCTGTCCGGCCCCCGGGGTCCGCCGGTGGCCGTATTGCGGCTCACCCGGTATCCGATACGGCGCACGGGGTTGTGTGCGATCGCGGCCGGATCCGGGTGGAACAAAGCTCCCGGACAGTGGCCTGCTCATTGCACGTTACCCATTGTCAAAGCCGAAGTGGAAACGGCGTTGACCTGCGATTTTGCTTGGATTTCCAAGTAAATCGCGAAGGTTTGGAACAACTCCTGGTCACAGCGTTGCAGGCCGCCGGGACAACGGCACGTTATATCGGTGACCTGGAGCACGGGAAGAGTTGATGTGTGAGACTGAGTGGGTGCGCGAAGACGGAAAAATCACGGTATTCCTGCTCGACGACCACGAAGTTGTCCGGCGCGGCGTCCACGAAATGCTCTCGGTCGAGGAGGACATCGAGGTGGTCGGCGAGGCCGGCACCGCCGCAGACGCCCTGGTCAGGATCCCGGCGACCCGTCCGGACGTGGCGGTGCTCGATGTCCGGCTGCCCGACGGGAGCGGGGTCGAGGTCTGCCGCGAGATCCGTTCACAGGACGAGGACATCAAATGCCTGATGCTTACCTCGTTCGCGGATGACGAGGCCCTTTTCGATGCGATCATGGCCGGTGCGTCCGGTTATGTCCTCAAGGCCATCCGGGGGAACGAACTGCTCTCCGCGGTACGCGAGGTGGCGGCCGGGAAGTCACTGCTCGACCCCGTGGCCACCGCCCGGGTGCTGGAGCGGCTGCGCGACGGCAACGCCGCGAAGGGCGACGACCGGCTGGCGAGCCTCACAGACCAGGAGCGCAGGATCCTCGATCTGATCGGCGAGGGAATGACCAATCGCGCCATCGGCGAGCGGCTCCATCTCGCCGAGAAAACGATCAAGAATTACGTTTCCAGTCTGCTGTCCAAGCTCGGAATGGAGCGCCGCTCCCAGGCCGCCGCCTATGTCGCCCGAATGCAGGCGGAACGGCACTGAACAGCCCGCGGAATGACGGCGCGCGCCCCGGCGCACCATCTCGCGGATGCGCTGCGACCACTGCTACCGGCCAGCCCCGCCGACCGTGAACCGGCGCGCCGTCCGCCGCTGCGCGCACCCTGCGTAATGCTTTCCGGCACACCCACTCCGACGGGCGTAGTTGATCTAACATCTGGCGCGTGCTGCGCTCATCTGTAGTCCGGACGGCGGCGACGCCCGACAGAGACACCCTCGGATCCCTGCTCCGCCACTACGCAGGAGCCGGTGCGCCGCTGTCCTGTGAACCCGTCGCCGAGGGCCTGCTCAACCACGGCTACTTCCTCGCCACCACCCGCGGCCGCTACTTCCTCAAGCACCACCTCGACGGCGACCACGCAGCCCTCACCCGCCAGCACCGCGCCACCTACCGCCTCGCCGCGCTGGGACTGCCGGTCGCCCCACCCGTCGCCCATACGGACGGCCGCACCGTCACGGTCCTCGACGGCCGCTGCTACGCGCTGCACCCCTGGGTCGAAGGCCGACACCTCGGCGGCGCCGCGCTGACCCGCGACCAGTCCCGGCGGCTCGGCGCGCTGCTCGGGCTCGTGCACACCGCGCTGGAGGAGGTCATGGCGGACGAGCCACATCCGCCCCGGCCACCCTGCGCGGACGCCGGCGCCGACCCCGAGCGGACCTTCGAGACGATCGACGAGCTGCTGGCCCTGGCCCGCGGCGCCCGGCCGCGCACCAGCTTCGACGAGCTCGCCGAACACCGTCTGCTGGAGCGCCGGGCCCTGCTGGCGCAGCAGGCGCACCGCCGGCCGGCCCCGGGCGCGGAGCCCCCCGCGGGCTGGGTGCACGGCGACTTCCACCCACTGAATGTGCTCTACCGGGGCACCGAGCCGACCGCGATCGTCGACTGGGACCGGCTGGGCGTGCAGCCGCGCGCCGAGGAGGCGGTACGCGCCGCCGCGATCTTCTTCGTACGCCCCTGCGGCACGCTGGATCTGGGCAAGGTGGCGGCGTACGCGGGCGCCTACCGCAGGGCGTGCGGGGCCGGAGCCGAGGAGCTCGCGGCGGCCGTCCACCGGGTGTGGTGGGAGCGGCTGAACGACTTCTGGATGCTCACCTGGCGCTACCAGCTGGGCGACCGCCGCACCGATCCACAATTCCCGGCGGCGGCCGCCCTGGCCGTCTGGTGGACCCGCGAGTACCGGGCCGTACGGAACGCCTTCACCCGCTGAAGCGGGGGGCGCCCGTCAGCCGGTCGCGCCCGCGGTCACGCCGGTGTCCGCGCCGCCGTCGGCGGCGCCCCCGTCGCCGGTGCCCCCGTCATCGGTCCCGCCGGTGGGGTCGGTGGGATCGGTGGGGCCGGTCGGCGGCTCGGACGTCGGAGGCTCGGACGTCGGCGGCTCCGAGGTCGGCGGCTCCGAGGTCGGCGGCTCGGACGTCTCCGGCGTGCTGGGCTGCTCGCTCGGCGGCTCGGAGTAGGTGCCGCCGTCACCGGTGTCCTCGGGCTCGGTCTCCGGAGTGCTCGGCTCCTCCGTCGGCGGCTCGCTCGTCTTGTCGTCCTCCGTCGGCGTCGGCGACTGCGAGGTGGGCGTCTCGTGCTTCTTGCTCTCGCCGCCGGTGTTCTGGAGCGCGAAGGCCACACCCACCGCGATGGCGATCACTGCCAGCGCCGCGATCAGCCAGATCTTGCCGCGACCGCTCTTGGTCCCCCGGGGCCCGCCGTCGAAACCGCCGTCGTCGTCCCGCATACCGGGCGTCAGGATCGGCTGCGCCGTGGTCTGGCCGGCGTCGGGGTGCGGCAGCGCCGTGGTGGCCGCGGTGCCCATGGCCGGGGAGAGGCCGCCCTCGTGCACGGCGACCGGGCCGGTGCTCCAGGTCCCGGTGTGACCGCCCTGCTCATGCAGCATCTGGAGCGAGTACTGGACCAGGCCGCGCATCTCCTCGGCGGACTGGAAGCGGTCGTCGGGGTCCTTCGCCAGCGAGCGCATGACCAGGCCGTCCAGCTCCGGCGGCACCGCGTCGGCGGTCTGGGACGGCGCCACCGGCATGTCCTGCACATGCTGGTAGACGACCGAGAGCGGGGTCTCGCCGGTGAACGGCGGCCGCAGCGTGAGGAGTTCGTAGAGCAGACAGCCGGTGGCGTAGAGGTCGGAGCGGGTGTCGACGGTCTTGCCGAGCGCCTGCTCCGGGGAGAGGTACTGGGGGGTGCCCATGACCATGCCGGTCTGGGTCATGGTCGACTGGGCGCCGTGCAGTGCACGGGCGATGCCGAAGTCCATGACCTTGACGGCGCCGCTGTTCGTGATGATCACGTTCGCGGGCTTGATGTCACGGTGCACGATGCCGTGCTGGTGGCTGTAGGCCAGCGCCTCCAGTACACCGGAGACGATGATCAGCGCCTGGTCCGGCGGCGGGGCGTCGGCGTTGAGCAGCAGATCGCGGATGGTGTGGCCCTCGACCAGCTCCATCACGATGTACGGCACGGTGTTGCCGCCGACCAGGTCCTCACCGGAGTCGTAGACCGCGACCACGGCGTGGTGGTTCAGCCCGGCCACGGACTGTGCCTCCCGCGTGAACCGGGCCTTGGAGACCGGGTCCTCGGCGAGGTCCGAGCGCAGCAGCTTCACGGCGACGGTGCGGCCGAGACGGACGTCCTCGGCTGCGAACACCTCCGCCATGCCACCGCGGCCGAGCCGTCGCGTGAGCCGGTAGCGGCCGTCGCCGACCAGCCCGCCGTTGCCCCACATCTCCGGTGCGTCGGGGATATTGGAGCCGGTGGCCTCAGGATCGGACGGGCCCTGGGGGCTCTGCGTCGGTGCCATCGGTCCTCGCCGTCGAATCGATCCGCATGAGAGCGGTAAGGTCATCGGTCTTCGCTAGAGCACGCTACAGGTTCCACGACCCCCACCGATCCGTCGTGGACCGGCCATCACACCCGCCGGACGCCATATATCGCAAGTTCACCGGGGGTAATCGGGCGCCAAAACGTCGCACCGCCGTGACGGGATCTTGCACATCTGGTCACGGAACGGGCACACGGCTTGACGTGTCCGGGGCCTGCGGCAGACTTGGCTGCGAAATTGCAGATTTTGATCGCTATACGTACGCGTAGTGCGGCCTAGGGGGAAGCGGAACGATGAGCCAGGACGGCGCTCAGGGCCAATTCGAGGGCCGTTCGGTCGGCGGGGGACGTTACCAGCTTCGTGATCTTCTCGGCGCGGGCGGAATGGCTTCCGTACACCTCGCCTACGACAGCGTCCTGGACCGCGAGGTCGCGATCAAGACGCTGCACACCGAGCTCGGCCGCGAGCAGGCATTCCGCGAGCGCTTCCGCCGCGAGGCCCAGTCCGTGGCGAAACTCACGCACACCAATATCGTCTCCGTCTTCGACTCCGGTGAGGACGAGCTCGACGGCGCCATGGTGCCGTACATCGTCATGGAGTACGTCGCGGGTCAGCCGCTGCGCTCCGATCTGGACACCGACGTCGCCCAACATGGCGCGATGCCGACAGAAAAAGCCTTGAAGATCACGGCCGATGTCCTGGCGGCGCTCGAGGTCAGCCATGAGATGGGCCTGGTCCACCGGGACATCAAGCCCGGCAATGTGATGCTGAACAAGCGCGGCGTCGTCAAGGTCATGGACTTCGGTATCGCCCGTGCCATGCAGTCCGGTGTGACGTCCATGACGCAGACCGGCATGGTCGTCGGCACCCCGCAGTATCTGTCGCCCGAGCAGGCGCTGGGCCGCGGCGTGGACGCCCGCTCCGACCTCTACTCCGTCGGCATCATGCTCTTCGAGCTGCTGACCGGCCAGCTGCCGTTCGACGCGGACTCCCCGCTCGCCATCGCCTACGCCCATGTCCAGGAAGAGCCCCCGGTCCCGTCGAGCATCAACAGCTCGCTGCCGCCGGCCGTGGACGCACTGGTGGCCCGTGCGCTGAAGAAGAACCCCAACGAACGGTTCCCCACCGCCGAGGCGATGCGGGACGAGTGTCTGCGGATCGTCGGGTCCGGGCAGTCCGGTTCGACGCCGCTGATCATCAGCGAGGGTCCGCGGGCCCGCACCAGCGGTGCGTCGGTCTCCTCCGCGGTCTTCCCCACCGCCTCCGGCAACCCGCACACCCCGGCCCCGCCGAGCGTGCAGCAGCCGTACCAGCCGACGCAGGCGGCCCCCTTCGGCCCCTCGACGCCCCCGCCCCTGCCGCCGAACAACACCTACCCGACGCCCGCGCCGGGCCCCGTTCCGGGTCCGGCGCCGTTCAATACCGGTGGCTACCAGCCCTCGGCCTACACCCCGCCCCCGGTGACGGCCCCGATGCCGTCGGCCGGCGGTCCCGTCCGGCGGAAGAACAACAGCGCGGTGATCGTCGTCTCGGCGGTCATCGGGGTCGTCGTGGTCACCGCGATCGCGATCGGCATCGGTCTGAGCGCCGGCTCCAGCGACGACAACGGCGGGGACCTCAGCCCGACGTCGGCATACTCCGACACCTCCTCGCCCACCGAGAGCGTCCGGCCCGAGGACAAGACGGCGACGATCCTGACGTCCGAGTGCACCAACCCGACCAAGAGCTCCGTCGACCCGCGCAAGATCCTCGTGCCTTCGTTCCGCTTCAAGAATCTGGACTCGGTGAAGAAGTGCATCGAGGCGGCCGGCTGGAAGTACAAGGTCGTCGCCCACGAGGACAGCTCGCTCTGGGGCAAGAACACCGTCACCAACCAGAGCCCGTCGTCCGACTGGTGGTACCCGAACAAGAACGACGCCATCGAGCTGACCGTCTCCACCGGTCGCAGCGGCTGACGGCGTACGGCCCACGGGCCTCCCGTAATTGTCGGTGGGGCCGCCACGGGTAATGCGTGCCGGCCCCTTCTGTCCGTCCTGGTGCCACGGCCGGCCGGTGTGCTCCGGCCGGCCCCACGGGCCCCGTGCTCAGAGGTACGGGCCCGAGCGGGCGCCGCCGTGACCCGGCACGCCCTCCTCGCCCTCCATCGATACAGCCCCGGGCGGCAGCGCACGGCGCATCGACTCCAGCTGGGCACGAGCCGCCATCTGCTGGGCGAACAGTGCGGTCTGGATGCCGTGGAAGAGGCCCTCCAGCCAGCCGACCAGCTGGGCCTGGGCGATCCGCAGCTCCGACTCCGTCGGCACCGATTCATCGGTGAACGGCAGCGACAGCCGCTCCAGCTCCTCGACCAACTCGGGTGCCAGGCCGTCCTCCAGCTCCTTGACCGAGCTGGAGTGGATCTCCTTGAGCCGGACCCGGCTCGCCTCGTCCAGAGGAGCGGCCTTCACCTCCTCCAGCAACTGCTTGATCATGCTGCCGATGCGCATGACCTTCGCAGGCTGTTCGACCATGTCCGTCAAGGGGGTCTCCCGGGATTCTTCGCCGTCTTCCCCGCCGCCGGAGCCCGCACCGCCGCCGAGCGCCATGCCGTCCGGGCCGACCACCAGGACGTGCGGATTCTCCTGTGACCGTTCATTCATCGGCATATCCATGCCGCCATTCTCTCGTACGCGGGCTCCAGACAGGTGGTGCCCCGGGGAGAAGGTGATCCACCCTTCCGAGCGGAGCGGCCGCCGCTGTTTCACGTGAAACAGCGGATTCTCGCCGTTTCACGTGAAACCACCGAAATCATCAGCCACGGCGCAGCCGCAGCGCGAAGAAGGCCAGCCCCAGACCGGTGAGAGCAAGGCCGGCACCCATCGGGAGCACCCGCTCGACCGGCGCCACGGGGGTCTCCATGGCGTACGGGGCCGCCGTGGCCGCCGCATCGTCCTCCGTGCTCTCCCGTGCGGAGCCACCCCCCTCCGGGGCGGGCGTCGGGAGGGGCGGCAGGGCCTCGTAGGTGCGCCGGCTGAACCGGTCCGCGACGTCGTAGCGGTGCGAAGGAGCGGGCCGTGACGGGGTGGCCGCTGCCGCGTGGGATTCGGATGCCGTGGGCTTGCGGTGCTTCTTCGGGGCGCGCCGACCGGGCCGCGCGTGCGCACGGTCGGTGTCGGACGATCCCGCCGCGTCCGGGTGCCGATGCCTGCCGGGCCTCGGGAAGTCGGCACCGCCGCCGTCGGGCCCCGAGATGGAGTACGGCGGGCCCGGCACGGGGAAGCCTGGGCCGAACGAGTGATGCGGGTGGTGGTGCCACCGTCCGTGCCCGCGGAGCCCACCGAAGTGGTGGTGATGCGACGGCCGGTGCGGGACGCCCGGCAGGGCGTCCGGCAGGCCGGGGTAGCGGTCCGGCAGCGCCGGAGCCCCCGGGTGGCCCCGGTGTCCGGCACGCACCCGGCCCCCTCCGGCCCCGGGCCCCTCGACCGGCGGCGGGCCGATCGCGAAGTCATCGAACCCGTCCAGACCGAAGCCGTCCGTGCCACCGGGGAGGTCGTCGGGCTGATCGCCCGGGCGGGCGAGAAGCGGGGGACGGTCGACCGGAGTGGCCCGCCGGTCCGCGGCCGCCGCGGAGGTGGCTCCTATCGGTACGGGCAGCACGACGGCAGCCACCAACAGACCGGTGGCGATGCGCGAACGGAATCCTGGAGCGACCACAGTGCCCCTCCCGTGCCGAGCCGTCGAGTGACCTGCCCAGCGTCACATGTGATGAGATTCACGGCATCTTGGACATGTCGGGCGGGTTACCGGGCGCATACGCGGGAGGGGCGGGCGCGAGGGGCCGGGGGCGGCCGGGGGTTCAGACCGTCAGTACGACCTTGCCGACATGGGCACTCGCGTCCACGACCCGGTGGGCCTCGGCGGCGTCCGCCATCGGGAGGCCGCGGTCCACGACCGGCCGGACCTGACCGTTGGCGATCAGCGGCCAGACGTGTTCGCGCACCGCGGCGACGATGGCCGCCTTCTCGTTCAGCGGGCGGGCGCGCAGTCCGGCGCCGGTGATCGCGGCGCGCTTGGCCATCAGGGCGGCGAGATTCAGCTCCGCCTTCACCCCGCCCTGAAGCCCGATGATCGCCAGCCGGCCGCTGACCGCCAGCGCCTTGACGTTCCGCTGGAGGTACTTGGCGCCGATGATGTCGAGGATGACGTCCGCGCCCGCGCCGTCGGTGGCCTTGCGGATCTCCTGGACGAAGTCCTGTTCGCGGTAGTCGATGAGGATGTCCGCGCCCAGCTCGGCGCAGCGGGCCAGCTTCTCGGGGCCGCCCGCGGTCACCGCGACCCGTGCGCCGACAGCCTTGGCGAGCTGGATCGCCATGGTGCCGATGCCGCTGGCACCGCCGTGGACCAGCAGCGTCTCGCCGGGCCGCAGGTGCGCGATCATGAAGACGTTCGACCAGACCGTGCAGGTCACCTCGGGCAGCGCGGCGGCCGTGACCAGGTCCACACCGGACGGCACCGGCAGCACCTGGCCGGCCGGGACGGCGACCTTCTCCGCGTATCCGCCGCCCGCCAGCAGCGCACACACCTCGTCGCCGACGGCCCAGCCGTGCACCCCGGGGCCGAGCGCGCTGATCCGCCCCGAGCACTCCAGACCCGGGTAGGGGGAGGAGCCGGGCGGCGGGTCGTAGAAGCCCTGGCGCTGGAGCAGGTCCGCGCGGTTCACGGCGCTGGCCGCGACCTCGATCAGGACCTCGCCCTCGGCGGGCTGCGGATCGGGCACGTCCGCCCAGACAAGTGCTTCGGGGCCACCGGGCTCCGGGATTGTGATCGCTCGCATGGGCGCGAGGCTACTCGCCGTCCGCGCACGGAGCGAAGGTGCGGGGGCCGACGGCTACCACCGGGTCGGCCATCCGCCCCCGCACGACGTGCGGTTATTCATCCACGCGGCGCATCGGGGCGACGCCGGTGCCGGGGAGGGTCGGCTTGGCGGACTGCTTGCCGGAGTGGTCCGCCGTCTCCGCCGGGGCCGCCCGCACGATGGTGATCAGACGGTCCGTGCTCTGGAGCGGACTGGCCTCCGGATCGTCGTAGCCCAGGAGCCGGTGGCCACGCAGCACGGACACGACCAAGTCGTCGGTGTCCCGTACGGACTTGCCGACCTCCGCCTTCACCACCGTGCGTTCCACCAGGTCGAGGCCGCTGCCCTGCTGGATGAGGTCCTCCATGACGGTGCCCGCGCTGGGGCTGTGCACGGAGAGCCCCAGCAGTCGGCCGGCCGCGCTGGCCGACGTGATCACGGAGTTGGCGCCGGACTGGCGCAGCAGCGGGGCGTTCTCCTCCTCCCGCACCGCCGCGACGATGTTCGCCCGCTTGTTGAGCTGACGGGCGGTCAACGAGACCAGCACGGCGGTGTCATCGCGCTGGGTGGCGATCACGACCTGGTGGGCGCGCTGGACCTCGGCCCGGAGGAGCACATCGCTGCGGGTCGCATCGCCGACCACCCCCGCGAACCCGTCGGCCACCGCCGCGTCGATCACTTTGCTGCTGGGGTCGACGATGACGATGCGGTCGCGGTGCAGCCCCGTCGCACACAGGGTCTGGGCGGCGGAACGGCCCTTCGTCCCGAAGCCGACGATGACGGTGTGGTCGCGCAAGGCGTTTCTCCAGCGTTTCAGTTGCCACTGCTCGCGGGTGCGCTCGGTGAGCACTTCCAGTGTGGTGCCGACCAGGATGATCAGGAACAGCACCCGGAGCGGCGTGATGAGCAGGATGTTCAGCAGCCGCGCGTGGTCGCCGTACGGGACGATGTCGCCGTATCCCGTGGTCGAGAGCGTGACGGTCGCGTAGTAGAAGCAGTCGAGCAGGTCGACCCGGCCGTCGGCGTTGTCGTGGTACTCGTCGCGGTCGATCCAGACGATGAGGACCGTCGCGAGCAGCACGAGCAGCGCCATCAGCAGCCGGCGGGCGACCTGCCGCAGCGGCGGCTTGGGGGCGCGGCGCGGCAGCAGCACCCGGTGCGAACGGTCCTCGGGCACCTCCCGCGCCGCGGCGTCCTGGGACGGGAGCTTCACGCGCGGCCTCCGGTGGCCTGAGGGGGGTCGTACGGGTCCCCGGGGGCGGCCCAGCCGGGCGTCCAGCCCGCCGACCAGCCCGCTGACCAGGGGAGTTCCAGGATTTCGAGCTCGGTGCCGCGCTCCGCGCCCCCGGGCGGGACGACGGCCAGCGCATCGGCGGCGGCGATCCCGCGCAGCATGGCCGGGCCGTGGAAGCGCAGGGGTACCGCCGTCAGCCCGTGCCGCTCGTCGTCGCGGTAGGCCACCGGGACGAGCCGGGTGTCCTGCGGATGCCCGGGGACCGCGGCGGCCAGCGGTGTGCGGTACGGCGCGGCGGGAGGGCGGGCGGCGAGCGTACGGAGCAGCGGTTCGGCGAGGGTGAGCAGGCCGGAGACGGCGGCGAGGGGGTTGCCCGGCAGGCCGACGAGATGCCGGCCCGGGGCCAGGCGGGCCAGCAGCATGGGGTGCCCGGGGCGTACCGCCACCCCGTCCACCAGCACCTCCGCGCCGAGCCCGCGCAGCGTGGGGTGCACATGGTCGACGGGGCCCGATGCGGTACCGCCCGTCGTGACCACCACGTCGGCGGTGGAGTCGGCGAGGGCGGCGTACAACGCGTCGGCGTCGTCGGCGAGATGGCGGGGCGGCGCCGCGTCGACGCCCAGCGCGTGCAGCCAGGGGGCGAGCATCGGGCCGAGGGCATCGCGGATCCGGCCGTCCCGTGGCAGCCCCTCGTCCAGCAACTCGTCACCCAGGACGAAGACTTCGGCGCGCGGTCGGCGGTAGGCGGTCAGCTCGTCGTAGCCGGCCGCCGCGGCCAGGCCGAGGACGGCGGGGGTCACCAGGGCGCCCGCGGGCAGCAGTTGGTCGCCGCGGCGGCACTCCTGGCCGCGCGGGCGGATGTCCTGGCCGGGCGGCGCGGGCCGTGGTGCGTACAGCCGTTGTCCGCCGTCGCTCAGCTCACGGACCTCACCGTGCTCGCTGCGCAGTACGGCGGTGGCGCCGGAGGGCACGCGCGCGCCGGTGGCGATGGGGATCGCATGGCCGTCGAGGAGCGCCTCGGCGGGGGCGTGACCGGCGAGGATGCCGGACGGGGGACCCGCCGCGGATGCGTCGGCGGGCCGGTCCAGGCGCCAGGGGCCGGGGCCGGCGACCGCCCAGCCGTCCATCGCGGAGGTGTCGAACGACGGCAGATCGGTGAGCGCGGTGAGGGGTGCGGCGAGCGTACGGCCGAGCGTCGCGCCGAGCGCCGAGGTCTCGGGCGCGGGCGGGCCGGGGGCGGCGCGCTCGGCGAGGCGGCGGGCGGTGTGCCAGGGGACGGCGGCCGGGGTGGGGCGCGGGCCGGGGCCGGTGGGAGGCGCGGGGTCCACGGGGCCGGAGGGGCCGCTGCGGGCGGCGGCGGGGTCGTCCGGCGCGAAGGGGTCGTCCGGTGTGTACGGGGCGTCGCCGCCGCCGGTCGCGGAGGAGGCGGCCGCCACGGCCCCGCCGGCGGCGTACGGTGCGGTGACGGTCGTGATCCCGGGCCCGGCCCCGGGCCGTACGCGCGGCGGTGCCGTGCCGTTGGCCAGCGCGAGCGCATCGTCGAAGGGGTCGCCGCGGCTCTCGTCCGAGGGTGCGTCCCACGGTCGGCCCACCATGCCGCCGGCCTCCCCGCCCCACTCCCCGTCGGTCATTCCGCGGGCTTCGTCTCGGCACCCGTGGCGCCGCCGGCGTCGGACGCGTCCTCGGCCTCGGCCGCCCAGCGGTGGGCCAGCGCGGCGGCCCGGTCGGACAGTTCCTGCACATCCCGGCCCTGGTGGCCCGCCGCATAACCGATCAGAAAGGTCGTCAGCGGCGCGGCGGGGCGGGCCACGCCGTGGGCCGCGTCCCGCGCGAGATCGAGAAGCGCCGCCGTGTCGACATCGAGCTCGATGCCCAGTTCGGCCTTGACTGCGGTGATCCATTCGTCCAACACGTTCCCATGCTCCCTGATACGGGCGCGTGCCGCGCTGATGTCTTCCCAGGTGTCGCAGTCGAAGGAGGCCGTGGCGGTGGGGTCCGGGACCCGTTCGAGCACCAACTCGGCCAGCAGCGCGCGCAGCGGGAGTCCGGCCAGGCTGCCGTGTGCCGCCCGTATCCGTGCCAGCGCGCGGCGCAGCGGCTCGGCCCGGTAGGCGGCCACCAGCGGCTGGTCCCGTCCCGAAGCGTCCCGGAGCATCGCCCCGTCGCGCGGCGCGGGACTCCCGCCCGGTCCGGCAGCGCCTGGCGTATGCGTCGCCGCCGCCAGGAGGCCCCGTGCCGTCCCGGCCGTCAGAAACGGGAGATCGGCGGAGAGGACGAGCACCGTGGGGGCGGTGGTGTGCCGCAGACCGGCTTCCAGTGCGGCGAGCGGGCCGCCGCCGGGCGGGTCCTCCAGGGCGTGGACGACGGTGCGGGTGGTGGGGCGGGCGGGGCCGACCACGACGGTCGTCGCCGCGTCGGGGCAGGCGGCGAGCACCCGGTCCAGCAGCGGGCGGCCGCCGACGGACAGGGCGGGTTTGTCCGCCCCGCCGAGCCGGCGGGCGGCGCCGCCGGCCAGCACGACGAGGTCGTGGTCGGTGTGCTCGTTCACCCCTTGAGTATCGCCGGGGGCACCCGGTTCACACCGCTGCCGGACCGACAGCGGATATCGGCTCCGCCACAGCGGGCGCGGCCGGTGCGGCCGGTGCCCGGGGCGGCCGGTGGCATCGCTGCCGCCTCCGGCCGCCCTCCCGTCACAGCGTCCGGAGCAACAGTGCGGGCTGCTCCACACAGTCGGCCACGAACCGGAGGAAGCCGCCGGCGGTGCCGCCGTCGCACACCCGGTGATCGAAGGTGAGCGAGAGCTGGACGACCTGCCGGACGGCCAACTCACCTTCGTGCACCCAGGGTTTGGCGGCTATCCGGCCGATGCCGAGCATCGCCGCCTCGGGGTGGTTGATGATCGGCGTGGAGCCGTCGACGCCGAACACGCCGTAGTTGTTGAGGGTGAAGGTGCCGTGCGTCAGCTCGGCCAGGGAGAGCCCGCCGGCCCTGGCGGTTTCGGTGAGCCGGGCGATCTCGGCGGACAGCTCCTCGACCGTACGGGCATGGGCGTCCCGTACGACCGGCACCACCAGGCCGCGGTCGGTCTGCGCCGCGAAGCCCAGATGGACGGCGGGCAGCCGGACGATCTCCTGGGCCTTGGTGTCGACGGTGGAGTTGAGCGCCGGGAACCGGGCGAGCGCGGCCGTACAGATCCGGGCCAGCACGGCCAGCAGCGACACCTTGGGGGCGCCCGGCACATTCATCGCCCTACGGGCGGCGAGCAGCTCGGTGGCATCGGCCTCCACCCAGCAGGTCGCCTCCGGGATCTCCCGGCGGCTGCGGCTGAACTTCTCGGCGGCCGCACCGAGCATCCCCTTCAGCGGGATGCGCTCCTCACCCGCCACGGCACCGGTCCCGGTCGCGGCCCCGACGGCCGTCGCGGCCCCGGCCCGCGCCACGCCCGTCACACCGGCACCGGTCGTCGCGTCAGCACCGACAGTGGTGGTGGCTGGCCCGGCGGAACCGGCCGTCTCCCGCTCCTGCCGCGCCCGGATCGCGCACTCGACATCCGTACGGAGGATCAGACCGTCCCGTCCGGAGCCCGTCAACTCCCGCAGATCCAGGCCGTTCTCCCGCGCCATCCGGCGCACCAGCGGGGAGATGACGGCCACCGTACGGCTGTCGTCCTCCACCGCACCGGCCCCGGCCGACCCAGCTGCCCCGGTGACCCCGGTGACGCCGACCGCCCCCAGGGCCGTCGCCCCGGCGGCAACCGCCCCTGAACCACCGGGCGTCCCTTCGGCGGCCCCGGTCCCGGCCGAGCCGTCCGCCACCCCGCCGGGCGGCCGTGGCACTCCCGCCATGGGGCCCGCTCCGGGCCCCGGCCGGATACGGCGCCGACGCGCCGCCGCCGCACTCGTGCCGTACCCGACGAGCACATTCCCGGACCCGGCATCCGCCGCGCCGTCCGCGGGCGCCCCCGAGGTCCCACCGGCAGCCGGGGCGGTCGACGCACCCGCACCGGGCGCACCGCCTTCCGCACCCGCCCCGGAGTCCGGTCCCGTCCCCGGGCCGGCCGCCGCGAGGTCATCCGGCACGGCCCCCACGGCGACGGTCACCAGCGGTGCCCCCACCGGGACCTCGGCCCCCTCCTCGCCGAAGCGGGCGGTCACCACGCCCCCATACGGGCACGGCACCTCCACCATCGCCTTGGCGGTCTCGACCTCCACCACCGGCTGGTCGATGGCCACCACCTCGCCGACCTCGACCATCCAGTGCACGATCGTCGCCTCGGTGAGGCCCTCCCCCAGGTCGGGCAGGGTGAACTCGCGGACCACGGCCATCACTCACCACGTCCCTCGGTCCAGTCCGACTCCCACTGGAGGCGGGCGACGGTGTCCAGAATCCGGTCCACGCCCGGCAGGTGGTGCCGCTCCAGCATCGGCGGCGGATACGGGATGTCGAAGCCGGCGACCCGCAGCACCGGCGCTTCCAGGTGGTGGAAGCAGCGTTCGGTGATACGGGCAGCGATCTCGCCGCCGGGGCCGCCGAAGCCGTTGGACTCATGGACGACCACGGCCCGACCGGTCCGCCGCACCGAGGAGCAGACCGTCTCGTCGTCGAACGGCATCAGGGACCGCAGATCGACCACTTCCAGGTCCCAGCCCTCGGCGCGGGCGGCCTCGGCGGCCTCCATGCAGACCGGGAGCGACGGGCCGTAAGTGATCAGCGTGGCGCTGCTGCCACGGCGCCGGATCTCGGCCCGGCCCAGGGGCGCGACCTCGGTGGGCGCGTCGGGCGACCAGTCGGCCTTGGACCAGTACAGCCGCTTGGGTTCGAGGAAGACGACCGGGTCGTCGGAGGCGATCGCGGCGCGCAGCAGTCCGTAGGCGTCCTCGACGGTCGCCGGGGTGACGACCTGGAGCCCCGGGGTGGCGAGGTAATACGCCTCGGAGGAGTCGCTGTGGTGCTCGACGCCGCCGATTCCGCCGCCATAGGGGACACGGATGGTCAGCGGCATCGTGAGCGCGCCGTGGGTGCGGTTGCGCATCCGGGCGACATGGCTGATCAGCTGCTCGAAGGCCGGGTAGGCGAACGCGTCGAACTGCATCTCGACGACCGGCCGCAGCCCGTACATCGCCATACCGACGGCGGTGCCCAGGATGCCGGCCTCGGCGAGCGCGGTGTCCGTGCAGCGGTCCTCGCCGAATTCCTTGGCGAGGCCGTCGGTGACCCGGAAGACGCCGCCCAGGGTGCCGACGTCCTCGCCCATGACATGCACGGACGGGTCGTCGGCCATGGCGTCGCGCAGCGCGCGGGTCAGCGCCTGCGCCATGGTGGCGGGCTTGCGCGCGGTCGCCGGAGCGGTGGTCGTCATGGCCTGGCCTCCTCGGCGGACCCGTCGGTGCCCGCTGCGTCCTCGGTGTGTCCGGCGGCCTCGGCGTCCAGCTCGGCGCGCAGCTGTGCTGCCTGGGCACGCAGTTGGCTGGTCTGCTCGGCGAATACATGGGTGAACAGGTCCATCGGGTCCACCTCCGGGTCGGCGTTCATCCGCTCCCGGAGGTCGGCGGCCAGCTGCTCGGCACCGTCCCGGGTGGCGCCGACGAAATCATCGGTCAGCAGATCCCGGGCGGCCAGCTCATGCTCCAGCAGGGCTATCGGGTCGTGTGCCTTCCAGGTCTCGACCTCGGCATGGCTGCGGTAGCGGGTGGCATCATCGGCGTTGGTGTGCGCCTCGATGCGGTAGGTGACGGCCTCGATGAGGGTGGGGCCACCGCCCCGGCGGGCCCGCGCCACGGCCTCGGTGAGCACCTCGTGCATCGCGGGGGCGTCATTGCCGTCGACCAGGCGGCCCGGCATGCCGTAGCCGACCGCTTTGTGGGCGAGGGACGGAGCGGCGGTCTGCTTGGCGAGCGGCACGGAGATCGCGAAGCCGTTGTTCTGCACGAGGAAGACGACCGGCGCCTGCCAGACCGCCGCGAAATTCAGCGCCTCGTGGAAGTCGCCCTCGCTCGTGCCGCCGTCGCCGACCATGGCCATCGCGACCACCTCGTCGCCCTTGAGGCGGGCGGCGTGCGCCAGGCCCACGGCATGCGGGAGCTGGGTGGCGAGCGGGGTGCACAGGGGGGCGATGCGGTGTTCGTGCGGGTCGTAGCCGTTGTGCCAGTCGCCGCGCAGCAGGGTCAGGGCCTGTACGGGGTCGAGCCCGCGGGCCACGGCGGCGAGGGTGTCGCGGTAGCTGGGGAAGAGCCAGTCCCGGTCTTCGAGGGCCAGCGCCGCGGCGACCTCGCATGCCTCCTGGCCGGTGGAGGACGGGTAGACCGCGAGGCGTCCCTGCCGGGTCAGGGCCGTGGCCTGGGCGTTGTACCGGCGGCCGCGGACCAGCTGGGTGTACAGCCGGGTCAGGAGTCCGGAGTCGAGCCGGGCGGCGGCGTCCGTGCCCAGGAGGCGGTAGGGCTCCGCGTCGGGCAGGAGAGGCGTGGGGTCGACGCGTGGCTGCCAGGCGGGCGGCGGACCGGCCAGGCTGCTCGTGTTCCTGCTGCTGCCGGGCTGCTCAAGGACCGTCATGTCGAGCACCTCCTCGGATCGAAGGGGGTGGCGCCAGGCGCCTCATAGGGGTGGTGGGCGGACGGCGGGCGGGCAGGATGGAATCGGCCAGGGCGGGTACGCCCTGCCCTACCGATTGTTCGGTCGCTGATGCATTTTGGCTACAGGCGGGCTCAGCCTGTGGACAAACGGTTCTCCACAGCTTGAGATGAAGCCAGGGCGTCCACCAAGGGGAGGCGGGACCATATGCCGGACGAACAGATGGCCAATTTCGGCGGACAACCGGCGACGGCAGCCGGCCCGCCACCGACGCCCTCCGCCCCGCCCTCGCCGGCCGCGCGCCCGCTGGACACCATCGACCGCTCGATCCTGCGCATGCTCCAGACCGACGGCCGGGCCTCGATACGCTCCGTGGCCGAGCGGGTGCATGTCTCGCGCGCCAATGCCTATGCCCGGATCAACCGGCTGATCGACGACGGGGTGATCCGCGGCTTCAGTGCCCTCATCGACCAGGAACGGGCAGGTCAGGGTGCCTCCGCCTACATCACGCTGAAGATCGTGCAGAACTCCTGGCGGACCGTGCGCAAGCAGCTCACGGCGCTGCCGGGGGCCACGCATATCGCGCTGGTCAGCGGCGATTTCGATGTGCTGCTGCTGGTCCACACCAAGGACAACCGCGAGCTGCGCGAGCTGGTCCTCACCCGTATCCAGTCGATACCGGAAGTCCTCAGCACCCGCACCCTGCTGGTCTTCGAGGAGACCGATCTCGGCCCCGAAGAGGAATGACCGGCCGGGCCGCCGCCGGGGCTCACCGGGCGCCGCCCCTCAGGGGAGGCCGGGATCACGCCCCTCAGGGCAGGCCAGGACCGGGCCCCGGGATCACGGTTCCCAGGGGCCGTCCGATCGCGCGGATCAGGGCTTGCGCAGCCCCGCGAACGCCGTACGCACCACGGCCTCGGCGACCTCGTCACGGCTCGCCGAGCCGCCCCGCCCCGGCCGGTACCACTCCACAATCGAGTTGATCATGCCGAAGAGCAGCCGGGTGGCCAGCCGGATGTCCACGTCGTCCCGTAGGTCGCCGTCGGCGGCGGCCTGCTTGAGCAGGTCGGACACCTCGTGGTCGAACTCCCGGCGGCGCTCCATGGCCCACCGCTCGGTGTCCGTGTTTCCGCGCACCCGCAACAGCAGCGTCACATAGGGGAGTTCATCCATCAGCACCTCGGCCACGCGCCGGGTGACATGCTCCAGCCGCTCGATCGCCCGCCCCTGGCGGGCGCCCGGCTCCTCCAGCACGCCGAACAGCCCGTCCAGCGCACGGCTTATGGCACGGTGCAGCAGCTCTTCCTTGCTGCGCACATGGTGGTAGATCGAGGACTTCGAGATACCGGCCGCTTTGGAGAGGTGCTCCATGGACGTGCCGTCGTAGCCGCGCTCGATGAACACCTCGACGGCGACCGCGAGCAGCGAATCGGGCGTATAGGTGTCGCGCTTGGCCATGGTCATGATTAGAGCACCAATTCCTCGAGGTCCGCACGGCGCCGCAGCGCCCAGGACGGTACGTAGCGGCCGCCTGCATCTTGGTGGTGCATCGAATCCAGCAGATCCCACACCCAATGGGCGCCCAGCCGCTCGACCCACTCCATGGGGCCGCCGGGGTAGTTCACGCCCAGCCGCATGGCCGTGTCGATGTCTTCGGGAGTGGCGACGCCGCGGGCCGCGGCGTCCACGGCGAAGTCGATGATCATCGCGACCGTCCGCGCGACGATCATTCCCGGGACGTCCTCGATCACGCTGACCTGCTTGCCCAGCGCCTGGAACAGCCCGACGGCCTCCGCGAGGTCCTCCTCGGAGACCGTCGCCGACGGCGCCAGGGCGATCCGGGTCGCGGCACGGTAGTCCAGGGAAAGGTCGAAGCGGATGTGGTTCTCGTAGACGCGGGTCGTGGCCGGATAGCCGTTGGTCAGCGCCAGACAGGCCCCGCCGGGAAGACGGAGGAAGCCCTCCGACACCCCTGGTGTGCGGTCGCGGGTGACCTTGATGCCCGCCTCCTCGATGAGCTCGCGCAGCACCGCCGCGGGACCGGGCAGCTTCGCGTGCAGGCCGACGGCCTCGGGCGCCGGGCAGGGCTCCGCGGTCCGCGGTTCCGGCCGGTGCGCACCCTCGGAGTAGTCGAACCATCCGCGCCCCGACTTACGGCCGTGCAGCCCGGACTCGACCAGCCGGCGCTGCGCCAGGGACGGGGTGAACTTCGGGTCCTGGAAGAACGCCTGCCACACGGAGTGGGTGACCGCCTCGTTCACGTCCTGTCCGATGAGGTCGGTCAGCTCGAAGGGCCCCATCTTGAATCCGGCACCCTCGCGCAGCACCGCATCGATGGTGGCGGGGTCGGCGACCCGCTCCTCGTACGCCCGCAGGGCCTCGGCGTAGAAGGGGCGGGCGACGCGGTTGACGATGAAACCGGGGGTGTCGGCACAGCGCACCGGCCGTTTCCCCCAGGCCGCGGCGGTGTCGTACGCCGTGGTGGCGGCCGCCTCGTCGGTGGCGAAGCCGCTGATCACCTCAACCAGGGGGAGCAGCGGCGCGGGGTTGAAGAAATGCAGGCCCACGCAGCGGCCGGGGTGGCGCAGCCGGCCCGCGACCGCGGTCACGGACAGCGAGGAGGTGTTGGTGGCCAGCAGGCAGTCCGCCGTGACGATGTCCTCCAGGGCGGTGAACAGCTCCTGCTTGGCCGGAAGTTGCTCCAGGATCGCCTCGATGACCAGTGCGGCGTCGGCCAGCTCCGTGAGCGCGGTGGCGGGGGAGAGGCGCGCGCGGGCGGCGTCCCGCGTGTCCGCCGGGATCCGGCCTTTTTCGACGAGCCGGTCCAGCCGGCTCCCGATCGCCTCGGCGGCCTGTGCGGCGCGTCCGGGGGCGGTGTCATAGAGGAGTACGCGATGGCCGGCGACCAGCGCCACCTGCGCGATTCCCTGTCCCATGGTGCCGGTGCCCACCACTGCCACGGTGCTGCTGGTCCCGAGTGCCGTCATGCCAGCTGATCCTCCCCGACCGACATTTCCACAGGCTGGCCGGGCCCTCTTGCCCCGACCGATCGTTCGGTTACTCTAACTCCGTTGCCTTGTCCGCTCCCAGCCCCTTATCCACTTCCGCCCAGCTCGACGAGGAGTTGGTCATCGATGGCCGCCGAAATGACCGCAGCGCAGTTGATCGAGAAGCACCGCCCGACCCTCGACCAGGCGCTGGAGGCGATCCGCACCCGCGCCTACTGGTCCCCGCACCCCGAGCACCCGAAGGCGTACGGCGAGACCGCCGCCCCTGACGGGCTGGCCGCCTTCGAGGCGCTGCGCGGCAAGCGGTTCGAGCTCGACCAGCCCGGCACGGACGACTGGACGGGCGAGGAAGTCTCGCCGTACGGCCCGGAGTTGGGCATCAGCTATCCGCATCCGGATGTGGACGAGCTGCTGCCGGCAATGCGCGCCGCGCTCCCCGTCTGGCGGGACGCCGGTCCCGAGGCGCGGGCGGCGGTGTGCCTGGAGATCCTGGCCCGGATCAGTGCGCGCACCCATGAGTTCGCACAGGCCGTGATGCACACCAGCGGACAGGCTTTCATGATGGCGTTCCAGGCGGGCGGGCCGCATGCCCAGGACCGCGGCATGGAGGCGGTGGCGTATGCGTATGCCGAGCAGGTCCGCACACCGGAGCAGGCGCCGTGGTCCAAGCCGCAGGGCAAGCGTGACCCGCTCGAACTGACCAAGAGCTTCACGTCCGTGCCGCGCGGTGTCGCCCTGGTGATCGGCTGCAACACCTTCCCGACGTGGAACGGCTATCCGGGCCTGTTCGCCTCTCTGGCGACCGGTAACCCGGTGCTGGTCAAGCCGCATCCGCGCGCCGTGCTGCCGCTGGCGATGACCGTCAAGGTGGCCCGCGAGGTGCTCGCCGAGGCCGGTTTCCCCGCCGACCTGGTGTGCCTGGCCGTGGACAAGCCGGGTGAGGGCCTGGCCAAGACGCTGGCCGTCCGCCCCGAGGTCCGCGTCATCGACTACACCGGCTCGACCGCCTTCGGCGACTGGCTGGAGACGCACGCCCGGCAGGCGCAGGTCTTCACGGAGAAGGCCGGCGTCAACACCGTCGTCATCGACTCCACCGACGACTACAAGGGCATGCTCAGCAACCTCGCGTTCTCGCTGTCGCTCTACAGCGGCCAGATGTGCACCACCCCGCAGAATCTGCTGATCCCGCGGGACGGCATCGGCACGGACGCCGGGCCGAAGTCGTACGACGAGGTGGTCAGCGATCTCGCGGGCGCGGTGAGCAGCCTGCTGGGCGATGACGCACGGGCCAACGCCCTGCTGGGCGCCATCGTCAATCCGCAGGTCAAGGAGCGGATCGACGCGGCTGCCGGGCTCGGTGAGGTGGCGCTGGCCTCCCGTGAGGTGGCCAACCCCGAGTTCCCCGGGGCCACGGTCCGTACGCCGGTGATCGTCAAGCTGGACGGCGCCAAGCCGGACGACGAGGCGGCCTATCTGTCGGAGTGCTTCGGCCCGGTGTCCTTCGCGGTGGCCGTCGACTCCGCGGCCGACGCGGTGGATCTGCTGCGGCGCACGGTCCGCGACCAGGGCGCCATGACGGTCGGCGCGTACACCACCTCGCCGGATGTCGAGAAGCTGGTGGAGGAGGCGTGCCTGGAGGAGTGCGCCCAGCTGTCGCTGAATCTGACCGGCGGTGTCTATGTGAACCAGACCGCGGCGTTCTCGGACTTCCATGGCTCGGGCGGTAACCCGGCGGCCAATGCGGTGCTGTGCGACGGCGCCTTCGTCGCGAACCGCTTCCGGACGGTGGAGGTGCGCCGCCCGGCGTGACCGGTGCGGGTGGGCCCGGGACCTGCTCCTGGGCCCCGGCCGGGCCGTCGGCGGGCCCAGGGCCGGTCAGAGGGCGCCCGGCCCCTCGATCCGCGCATGGCGGCCGATCCAGGCATGCATCGCGATGGCCGCCGCGGCGCCCGCGTTGATCGAGCGGGTCGATCCGAACTGCGCGATCGAGCAGACCAGCGAGGCGTGCCGGCGCGCTTCCTCGGTCAGCCCCGGCCCCTCCTGGCCGAAGAGCAGCACACAGCGGCGCGGCAGCTCGGTCGTCTCCAGGGGGACGGAGCCGGGCAGGTTGTCGATCCCGATGATCGGCAGCTCCTCGGCCGCCGCCCAGGCGGTGAGGTGCGCGGTGTCCGGGTGGTGGCGGACGTGCTGGTAGCGGTCGGTCACCATCGCGCCCCGGCGGTTCCAGCGCCGCTGCCCGACGATATGGATCTCCTTGGCCAGGAACGCGTTCGCGGTCCGGACGACCGAGCCGATGTTGAAGTCGTGGCCCCAGTTCTCGACGGCCACATGGAAGTCATGGCGGCAGGTGTCGAGGTCGGCGACGATCGCCTCGCGCGTCCAGTAGCGGTAGCGGTCGATGACATTGCGGCGGTCGCCGTGGGCGAGCAGCTCGGGGTCGAACCGCTCGTCCTGCGGCCAGGGCTCCGGGTGCGGCCCGACGCCGATCTGCGGCCCGTACCCCTCGTCGTACTGGAGGGGCTCGGCGGGGGCGGTTTTCTCGCTGCTCACCCCACGAGCGTATGGCCACCGCCGCTGTGCTCCGTACGGGTATCCGGCTCACCACCGGCCGGCTGGGCCGGCCCGCCGCGCGAGAACAGGCGTTCCCGCAGTCCGGAGAAGCGCGCGGAGAGCCAGGTCAGGAAGTTCGTCGGCAGGAAGACCGCGTCCGCGGTGATCATCGCGAGCGAGAAGAACGGCAGCCCCAGCAGGATCGAGATCGAGAGGTGTTCACAGATCATCACGACCAGCAGCACATTCTTCAGCCGGCGGTTGAAGAGCGTGAACGGGAAGGCGACCTGCACCATCACCGTGCCGTAGGTGATCAGCATGATCATCACGCCGTTGCTGCCCAGCAGCTCGGACAGCGCCGGCCAGGGGGAGAAGTAGTCCAGGTGCATCGGGAAGTAGACCGCGGTGCCATCCTGCCAGCGGCTGCCCTGGATCTTGTACCAGCCGGCGGTGGCGTAGATCAGGCAGACCTCGACCATGATCACCAGCAGTGCGCCGTTGTGGGCGAGCTTGGCGAGCGTGTCCAGTACGACGCGGGGCTCGCCGGGCGCGTACCGCTGCACCGCCCACCACAGCCCATGCGTCACCCACAGCCCCCACAGCACCAGGCTCCAGCCGAGGTGCGGGAACGGACCGCCGTCGAACCAGCTGAGGCCGTAGTTGCCGCCCAGCTGGGCGACGGCCAGCGCGAGGCCGAGCAAGGCCCACAGGATGACGCCGGGCAGATCGCGGGAGGCCGGGCCTTCGGGTCCGTCCACGGCGGCCGCGGCCCGCTTCGCGCGGCGCGCGTCCAGCGACCAGACCTGCCCGCACCGGGTCAGCACGAGATACATCGACATCAGATGGATGACGTTGTCGCCGCCGTCCCCTATGAAGATGCTGCGGTTCTGGAGCGAGATCACGCCGACCATGAAGAGCACCGACATGGTGCGGGTGCGCCAGCCGAGCATCAGCAGCGCGGCGGCCACGATGGCCAGCAGGTAGACGCACTCGAACCAGCCGTGGGAGTCGGACCAGGGCAGCACGGAGAAGGCATGGTTGCCGTCCAGCAGCCGGCGCGCCATGTCCAGGCTCCAGGGGCTGTCGGGCCCGTAGAGGACCGCGCGGTGCGGCCACTCCCGGAGCAGGAACAGCAGCCAGGTCGCCGAGAAGCCGATCCGGATCACGGCGGTCTGGTACGGGGCCAGCGCCCGGCCGGTGGCGTACCGGAAGCCGCGGCCGATGGCCCGCTCGATCCGGGTCTCTTGGTAGGGCTCGGGCGCCTGGGATGCCGGTGCTTGCTGAGGCACGTCGGCCGGCTCGGTGGGGTGCGCGGGCTGCTGTGCGCCGGGCGTCTGCTGAGGCTGCTGGGGCGTCGGTGACGTCACTGGTGGGTCGCCCCCTCGGGCAGGTCGGCTGCGGTGACCTGCCACCAGGGCAGCACGCGGAACACGGGCTTGTCGCTGATCTTCTCGGTACTCCACGGCGGCGGGCGGACCGCCGTCGTCTGCGAGCGGACCTGCATCCGCTCGACCCGGCCGCCGCCCCGGGTCCACTCGTCGTCCATCCGGAACAGCACGAGCCGCCGGATGTAGCGCTCGGACAGCTCACCGCGCAGGCCGACCGGGCGGTTCTGCGCGTTGTGGGTGTTGACGAAGAGCTCCCACCCGCGGCGCAGCTGGTTCTGCTGGGTGTGGCTGGGCATCGGGTTGTGCCGGATGGCCTGGCCGTCTTGGGCGGTCAGATCGGTCCAGCCGGTGGTCCGTGCGGTGCCGTCCTGGGTGCGCAGCTGTGCGCGGACCTGGACCGCGTTGTTCTGCTGGAGGGGATTGGGCGCGAACAGCTTCCAGTTCTGCTCGTACTCGGGATAGACATAGTCGCTGATCAGGGCGCCCTGCTGTTTGCTGAGCGTGTTCGACGGTGCGACATGCAGGAACATCATCGCGAGATGAATCGCGACGGCGACCGCGATGGCACAGGCCGCCGCTCCTATGACGATCCGCGAGGGCAGCGAGAGCGCGGACAGTGGCCGCGATTCGTCCCCGTATGACTGCATTCCCGCCCCGTTCCCAGAATTCATGCGGCCAACTCCGCTTCGGAACCGTACCTAGGCGGCCCGGCCGGGCACACCTCACCCGAGTTATCCACAGGCTTGACACCCGAGGTCCGCCCACTCACCATTGAACCGAACGATCGGTCGGTCGGGAGCAGCGAGGGGGCACCACATGACGACGATCGCGCCGGAAGAGACGGCCCGAGAGGCCGTATTCGACGCCACCGTGGCCGCGGAAGAGCGCATCGAACCGCGGGACTGGATGCCGGACGCCTACCGCTCCACACTCGTGCGGCAGATAGCGCAGCACGCCCACTCCGAGATCATCGGCATGCAGCCGGAGGCCAACTGGATCACCCGGGCGCCGTCCCTGCGCCGCAAGGCGATCCTGATGGCGAAGGTGCAGGACGAGGCCGGCCACGGCCTGTATCTCTACAGCGCCGCCGAGACCCTGGGCACCAGCCGTGACGAGCTGCTGGACAAGCTGCACTCCGGCCGCCAGAAGTACTCCTCGATCTTCAACTACCCGACCCTGACCTGGGCCGACGTCGGCGCCATCGGCTGGCTGGTGGACGGCGCGGCAATCACCAACCAAGTCCCGCTGTGCCGGTGTTCGTACGGTCCCTACGCCCGCGCCATGGTCCGCGTCTGCAAGGAGGAGTCCTTCCACCAGCGCCAGGGCTACGAGCTCCTGCTGACCCTCAGCCGCGGCACCGAGGCACAGCACGCCATGGCGCAGGACGCGGTGGACCGCTGGTGGTGGCCGTCGCTGATGATGTTCGGCCCGCCGGACGACGAGTCGTCGCACTCCGCGCAGTCCATGGCCTGGAAGATCAAGCGGCACTCCAACGACGAGCTGCGCCAGCGCTTCGTGGACATCTGCGTCCCCCAGGCCGAGGCCCTCGGGCTGACGCTCCCCGACCCGGATCTGACCTGGAACGACGAGCGCGGTCACTGGGACTTCGGCCCGATCGACTGGGCCGAGTTCCGCGAGGTACTCAAGGGCAACGGCCCCTGCAACGCACAACGGATCAGCCGCCGGCGACAGGCGCATGAGGATGGCGCCTGGGTCCGCGAGGCAGCCGCCGCCCACGCGGCCAAGCACGGGAAGGCCACCCGATGACGACACCACGCCCCGCCGAAACCGCCGCCACCGCCGCAGCGCTCACCGACTGGCCGCTGTGGGAGGTCTTCGTCCGCAGCCGCCGCGGTCTCTCGCACACCCATGCCGGCAGCCTGCACGCCCCGGACGCCGAAATGGCGCTGCGCAACGCCCGCGACCTCTACACCCGCCGCTCGGAAGGCGTCTCCATCTGGGTGGTGCCCTCGGCGCAGGTCACCGCCTCCTCGCCGGACGAGAAGGACGCCTTCTTCGAGCCGGCCGGCGACAAGCCCTACCGCCACCCGACCTTCTACGAGATCCCGGACGGGGTGCATCACCTTTGATGAACATCACCGCCACCCCGGCCCTGCCCCTCGGGGACGACGCCCTGATCCTCTCCCACCGCCTGGGCGAGTGGGCCGGCCACGCCCCGGTCCTGGAGGAGGAGGTCGCACTGGCCAACATCGCGCTGGACCTGCTCGGCCAGGCCCGAGTGCTGCTCTCACTGGCCGGTGACGAGGACGAGCTGGCCTATCTGCGCGAGGAGCGGCAGTTCCGCAATCTCCAGCTCGTGGAACAGCCCAACGGCGACTTCGCCCACACCATCGCCCGCCAGCTCTACTTCTCCACCTACCAGGAGCTGCTGTTCGACCACCTCGCCGCGACCGAGAGCGAGTTGGCACCACTGGCCGGGAAGGCCGTCAAGGAGGTCGCCTACCACCGCGACCACGCCCACCAGTGGACGCTGCGCCTCGGCGACGGCACGGACGAGAGCCACACCCGTATGCAGCGCGCCCTGGATGCCCTGTGGCAGTTCACCGGTGAACTCTTCGAGCCGGTGGAAGGACTGGAATCGGTGCCCTGGTCCGCTCTGCACGACGACTGGACCACCCGCATCACCGCCACCCTGGAGCAGGCCACCCTCACTGTCCCCGAAGGCCCCAGGCACGGCGCCTGGCGGGCCGGCGCGGGCCGTCAGGGCCTGCACACCGAATCGTTCGGACGGCTGCTCGCCGAGATGCAGCACCTCCACCGCAGCCACCCGGGGGCGACATGGTGACCACCACCGCCCTGGAAGAGGAACTGCTCGCGCTGGCCGGCTCCGTTCCCGACCCCGAGCTGCCGGTGCTCACCCTCGCCGAGCTGGGTGTGCTGCGCGGGGTGCAGCTCACCGCCCCCGGCCGGGTCGAGGTGCAGCTCACCCCGACGTACACCGGCTGCCCGGCCATCGAGGCGATGTCGGCCGACATAGAGCGGGTGCTGCACGACCACGGCATACCCGACGTCGAGGTCCGTACGGTCCTCAGCCCACCGTGGACCACGGACGCGATCACCTCCGAGGGCCGCCGCAAGCTCGCCGAATTCGGTATCGCACCGCCACGCCCGACGGGCCCGGCCGGCGGACCGGTCGCCCTCGACCTCACCATCCGCTGTCCCCACTGCGGATCGACCGACACCACCCTGCTGAGCCGGTTCTCCTCCACGGCGTGCAAGGCCCTGCGCCGCTGTGAGTCCTGCCGCGAACCCTTCGACCACTTCAAGGAGTTGTGATGTTCCACCCGCTCCAGGTCCGGGAGATCGAGCGGCTCACGGACGACGCGGTGGCCGTCACCTTCGCGGTCCCGCCCGAGTTGCGCACGACCTTCCGGCACACCCCCGGGCAGCACATCGCGCTGCGCAGATCGGTCGACGGCCAGGAGATCCGCCGTACGTACTCCATCTGCACCCCGGCCACCGACGAGCCCGTACTACGCGTGGGCATCCGGCTGGTCGAGGAGGGTGCGTTCTCGACGTACGCGCTCAAGGAACTGGCCGTCGGCGACACCGTGGACGTCATGGCCCCGGCAGGCCGCTTCACCCTCGAACCACGCCCCGGCCACTTCGTCGGAATCGTCGGCGGCAGCGGCATCACCCCGGTACTGTCCATCGCCGCAACCCTGCTCGCCCAGCAGCCGGACGCCCGCTTCTGCCTCATCCGCAGTGACCGTACGGCGGCATCGACGATGTTTCTGGAGGAGGTGGCCGACCTCAAGGACCGCTATCCCCAACGCTTTCAGCTCATCCACACCCTCTCCCGCGAGGAACAACAGGCCGGCCTGCCCTCCGGCCGTCTGGACGAGACCCGTCTCCGCTCCCTCCTGCCCGCCCTCCTGAAGATCGACTCCGTCGACGGCTGGTACCTCTGCGGCCCCTACGGCCTGGTCCAGGGCGCCGAACGGGCCCTGCGCGCCCTCGATGTGCCCCGCACCCGCATCCACGAAGAGATCTTCCACGTCGACAACGGCACCCCGACCGCCCCCATAACCGCCACCCCCGCGCACAGCACCGTGACCGCCACCCTCGACGGCCGCTCCGGCAACTGGCCCGTCCACGACGGCGAATCACTGCTCGAAGCGGTCCTGCGCAACCGCGCGGACGCCCCGTACGCCTGCAAGGGCGGCGTCTGCGGCACCTGCCGCGCCTTCCTGGTCTCGGGCGAGGTCCGCATGGACCGCAACTTCGCCCTGGAATCCGACGAGGTCGACGCGGGTTACGTCCTCGCCTGCCAGTCCCACCCGGTCACGGAGAAGGTCGAGCTGGACTTCGATCGATAGAGCGGATGCGAGCGATAGGGCCGATGCGAGCGCACCGGCCGCACGGTCCGGGGGGCGCGGCAGGCTCCGGAGCGGCGCCGGCCGCCGACGCCCACGAGCACGTCCCCCCCCCGCGCCCCCTGGTCGCTCCCTAGTCACTCCCCGCCGCTCTCAACTCCCTCGTCCCTCCACCGCTTCCGCCATTCCCAATTCCTGCAACTTGTTCTACCTTGACGCTTCGTCAGATCGAGGCGCCGCGTGGGAGGACAGAGCAGTGGACTTCACCTTCACCGAGGAGCAGCAGGCCGCCGTCGAAGCGGCGAGGGCCGTCTTCTCGGGGGTCGCTCCGGACAGTGTGCCCAGCCCGGCGCTCACCCCCGGTGCGGTCGCCGACGACTTCGACCGCGCGCTGTGGCGCAAGCTCGCCGACGCCGATCTGCTGAGCCTGCCGATCGCGCCCGAGCACGGCGGCGCGGGCCTGGACCCGATCGCGCTCTGCCTCGTACTCCGCGAGTCGGCCAAGGTGCTGGCACGGGTACCACTGCTGGAGTCCGGCGCCGCCGCGCTCACCATCCAGCGTTATGGGACCGAAGAACTCTGTGCGGAGGTGCTCCCCGGGATCGGCGCCGGGGAGCTCGTCGTGACCGTCGCCGCCCATGGCCGCACCGGGCACGAGCCGGCCGATCTCGCCGTGACGGCCCATCACGAGGGCTCCGACTGGGTCCTCGACGGCGTCCAGACCGCTGTCCCCTGGGCCCGGACCACGGACCGGATCCTGCTCCCCGCCCACACCCCCGACGGGCACGCCGTACTCGCCCTCGTCCCCCGCACCCACCCGGGCGTCACGCTCGACGACCAGATCTCCACCAGCGGAGAGCCGTACGCCGAGGTCCGGCTGGACTCCGTACGCATCAGCGACCGGGAAACGATCAGCGACCCCGCCGCCTGGGAGTGGCTGCGCAACGTGCTGACCACCGGCACCTGCGCACTCGCTCTGGGTCTCGGCGCGCGTGTACTGGACATGACCAGCGACTACACCAGCAAGCGAGAACAGTTCGGGTTCCCGGTGGCCACCTTCCAGGCCGTCGCCTGCCAGGCCGCAGACCGCTTCATCGATCTGCGCGCCATGGAAGCCACCCTCTGGCAGGCCGCCTGGCGCCTCACCACCGAAGCAGCCGGCCCGCTACCGCTCGCGGGAGATGTCGCGGTGGCCAAGATCTGGGCCTCGGAGGGCGTACGCCGGGTCGTCCAGACCGCCCAGCATCTGCACGGCGGCTTCGGCGCCGACACCGACTACCCGCTGCACCGCTACCATGCCTGGGCCAAACAGCTCGAACTCTCCCTCGGCCCGGCCGCAGCCCACGAGGAGTCCCTCGGCGAGCTGCTCGCGGCACATCCGCTGGGCTGAGCCGGGAGCGACCGAATGCCGGGGCGGGGCCGGGCGAGGTGCCGTACGGCCGCGGGTCTACGGAATGTGGCCACGGCCCCGCTCGTCCCGGAATCGGCCGTCGGCGCCGCATGCTCCTTCAGCGCCCCGGAAGATCACCTAGGGCGGATCATCCGGTGCGGCCTCCGCCGACCATCCAGGAGGAGGGGAACTGACGGCCGTCCAAGGCTGACGGGAGTCCAGGGCTGACAGGGGTCCAGGGGCGGTTCACCACCGCCCGACCGGACGGCCCTCCGGCCAACCGAGCTGCCCAGCCAGCAGCCCGGCTCTCCGTCTCCGCGGCTAGATGACCGACCCCGAGCCGCCCTTGCCGTCCGAGACGGGGCGGCCGGCGGCCTCCCATGCCTGCATGCCGCCCGCGACGTTCACCGCGTCGACGCCCTGCTGGATCAGATACTGCGCCACCTGCGCCGAACGCCCGCCGACCCGGCACAGCACATACACCTTGCCGGCATCGGGAGCGGCCTCGGTCAACTCCCCGTAGCGAGCGACGAATTCACTCATCGGGATGTGCAGCGCACCCTCGGCGTGCCCCGCCTCCCACTCGTCGTCCTCGCGCACATCCAGGAGGAAATCCTCCGACGTGAGGGCGTCGACACCGACCGTGGGCACAGAACCAAATTGCATGGTCCCGACGCTACCGGACCAGCTGCGCGAGGTACGTCTCGCGTTCCGCGACATCGGCGAGCAGCTTCTCGGCGATCTCGTCCAGCAGCGCGTCCGGATCCTCCGGCGCCATCTTGATCATCGCGCCGATCGCGCTCTCCTCCAGCTCAGCGGCCATCGCGGCCAGCAGCTCCTTGCGCTCGGCCAGCCACTCCAACCGCGCGTAGAGCTCCTCGCTCTCGCTGAGCCGCTCCTCGACCGGTGCGGGGCCGGCCTCCCACTCCCGCGCCAGCTCGCGCAGCACCGCCTCGTCGCCCTGGGCGTACGCCGCGTTGACCCGTGCGATGAACGCGTCCCGCCGGGTACGTTCCGCGTCGTCCCGGGCCAGATCCGGGTGGGCCTTGCGCACCAGGTCGCGGTAGACCTTGCGGGCCTCTTCACTGGGCCGCACCTTCTGCGGGGGCCGCACCGACTGCTCGGTGAGCATCGCCTGGGCCTCCGGGAACAGCCCGTCCGACCCCATCCAGCCGTGGAACAGCTCCTCGACCTCCGGCATCGGCAGCACCGACGCCCGTGCCTCCTGCGCCTTACGGATGTCCGCGGGGTCGCCCGTACGCGCCGCCACCGCCTCGGCGATCTGCGCGTCCAGCTCGTCCAGCCGTGCGTACATGGGGCCGAGCCGCTGGTGGTGCAGGCGGGAGAAGTTGTCCACCTCCACCCGGAAGGTCTCCACCGCGATCTCGAACTCGATCAGCGCCTGCTCCGCGGCCAGCACCGCCTTCGCCAGCCGCCGGGTCGCCTCGTCCTGAGCCGCGGCCGCTTGCTCGTCCGCCACTCCGCCCGACTCGGTCTCCGCCCCGGCGTCACCGACGCCCGGCTCGGACCCTGCCCCGGCGTCACCGACGCCCGGCTCGGACCCTGCCCCGGACTGGCCGGCGCCCGACTCGTGTCCTTGCGCGGCCTGCCCAAGGCCCGGGCCAGCCCCTTCCGCGGCCTGGCCCGCGGGGGGATCGATCTGGACCCCATGGCCGGCATCAAGTCTCTCCGAGCCCGCGACCTGATCCTCCGGGCCGCCGACATGCCCGTGCTGGGCACCCTGCCCGCCGCCGCGGGCGTCCGGTGCCTGCGGGTCGGCCTGGGCGTCCGGGGTGCCCGGTACGTCCGGTCGGTGCTGGCCGTCCTGCGCGTTCTCCGCGTGCGAGTTCGTCACCCGGCCAGCGTACGGCCCCCGACGAGCGCGGCTCCCTACGGCCATTCAATCGCTTCCTGCTGGGCTTGGGGGCCTCCCCTCCCCCCCCCCCAGCCCACCCACCCCCTCCTCCCGCCACCCCCAAAAAACGACGTCCACACCCCAGACCGCCCCCGGCCCAACGGAGCCCCCGCCCAGCCGAGCCCCGGATGCAACCAGCCCACGCCCCAGAGGCACCCGTCCCACGGAGCCCCGCCCCTACAGGACGCCCGACGGGCCCCACGGAGCTGCCACCCCCACCGAACGCCCGGCGCGTCCCACGCAGCCCGCACCCCACGGAACACCCGGCACCTACAGAACCCACGCCCCACCTACCGAGCTCTCACCAGCCCCGCCCCCGCTCCCCGGCCACCCGACCACCAAGCCCTCTGCACCCGGCTCCCGGCACCCGGCACCCGGCACCCCACCGAACAGCAGCCCCACCACCAGCCACACGCCCCGAACGCCCCCAGCCCAGCCCAGCCCCCAAGCAGCCCCAAGCCCCGACCCGGCCCCGTCCCCCGCTCCCCCTCACACCCCCATCTCTGCCGCGATCCGTCCGTTCTTCACTGCTGTGGTCAGGGTCGCGTGGTCTGCTTCCGTGCGGTTCGCGTAGGAGACCGCGTAGGTCGCTATGGCCTCGTCCAGTTCTTCGTTCTTGCCGCAGTAGCCGGCCAGCAGGCGCGGGTCGGCGCTGTGTGAGTGTGCTCGGGCCAGGAGGGCGCCGGTCATCCGGGCGTAGTCGTCCAACTGGTCGCCGGAGAGCTGCGTCGGGTCCACGCTGCCCTTGCGGTTTCTGAACTGGCGGACCTGGAAGGGCAGTCCGTCTCGCGGGACGTCGTCCGCGTACGCGCTACCCGTGCTACCCGTGCTACCCAAGCCACCGGCGCCCCCCACACCCGACGACGCCATGCCCGGCACCGTCGTCCAGCCCAGCAGGATGTCGCTGACCACCTGCATCCGGCGCTGGCCGAGGACCACCCGGCGGCCCTCGTGCGCCACCGACGGCACCGGGAAGCCGGCCTTCTCCGCGAAGGGCGCCAGCACCGAACCGCGTGCCTCCTTCATCTGAAGGACCAGCGGTTCGCCGCGGTGGTCCAGCAGCAGCACCACATACGACCGCAGGCCCACGCTGCCCGTGCCGACCACGCGGAAGGCCACATCGTGCACCGCGTACCGGGCCAGCAGGGGCAGCCGGTGCTCGGCGATCGTGTCCAGATAGCCGGTGAGGGACGCGGCCACGGCTGCCGCCTCCGCGTCCGGCACCCGCCGCAGCACCGGCTGCGCGTCCACGAAACGGCGGCCGCCGTCCGCGGTCGGCTCCGTCGCCTTGGCCGCGAACCGCGCGCTGGTGTTCTTACGGGCCTTCTCCGCGACCTGCTCCAGCGTTCCCAGCAGATCCCGGGCGTCGGTGTGCGAGACCAACTCCTCGTCGGCGATCGCGTTCCACGCCTCGACGGCCGGGAGCTTGGCCAGCAGCCGCATCGTGCGCCGATAGGAGCCCGCCGCGTCCTGCGCCGCGCTGCGGCAGTCGTCCTCGTCGGCGCCCGCCTCCCGGCCAGCCAGCACCACCGACGCCGCGAGCCGCTTCACATCCCACTCCCACGGCCCGTGCAGGGTCTCGTCGAAGTCGTTGAGGTCGATGACGAGGCCGCCGCGGGCGTCGCCGTAGAGGCCGAAGTTGGCGGCGTGCGCGTCTCCGCATATCTGGGTGCCGATGCCGGTCACCGGGCCGGCGGCCAGGTCGTACGCCATCAGGCCCGCGGAGCCGCGGAGGAAGGCGAAGGGGCTCGCGGCCATCCGCCCGACCCGGATCGGCGTCAGCTCGGGCAGCCGGCCGGCGTTGGACTCCTCGACCGCCGCGACCGCGTCCGGCCGCCCGTCCGCGACCGACAGCTCGGCCTGCTCGGCACGCGGGAGCCGCTCCCGCAACGCCCGCCCCACCGCCTTGGGCGATGGTCCCTGGGCATCCTGACGGGCAAACCCCGGTACGTACGGCACACGCGGCATAGCGGGCCACCTCCCCCTTCACGACCTGTGTTCTTGATGTCCCTGCGCTTCAGCGTCCCTGCGCTTCAGTGTCGCTGTGTCCTGCGTTCGTCCGCGCGCCGGGCGGTTCCGGCCTGCCGACGCCCATGACGTTACCGACGCCCCGCGCAGCCCGCAGAGCCTGTGGATAACTCTCCGGACCGCTACACGCCCACCGCCTCTTCCAGCTCCTCCTCCAGCGCCGCGGCGGCACTAGCGGACCCGTGACCCGCCCCCGGTTGGGCGTTCCCGGCCGCCCGGACGCTCCGCGCCGGCTCCGGCACCGTCGCCGCCACCGCGGCCGCCGCCACCGCCGCGGCATGGGCTGTGGCCTCCGCCTCCCCGGTACGCCGCTGCTTCTCGGCCAGCGCCGCCACGCCGATCATCACCAGGCCGGCGACCAGCCACCCCACCAGCGTCCAGACATGTCCCGGCAGGCCGTAGCCGTCGAAGTAGACATGGCTGCGGACGCCTTCCACGAAGCCCGCGCCGTTCCAGAAGGAGTGCAGCGCCGCGAAGAATCCGTTCTGCATCTCGGGGCGGAAGATCCCGCCGGAGGACGTGAAGTTGAGCATCACGAAGAGGGTCATCACCCCGAGCGTCGTCCAGCGCTTGAGGAAGGTGTGCAGGCCCGTGCCGATCAGCAGAACGCCCGCCGAGTAGAGCCAGGCCATGCCCCACAGTCCGCCGAGACCGTGGTCGACCAGGTGGAAGACCGGACCGGCGAACGCCGCCCCGATGAGGCCGACGACGAACGAGGTGCCGATGGCCAGCGCCGTCCGCAGCCGGAGCGGCAGCACGGCTCCGGCGCCGCCGATCACCGCGACCGACGCGTACGAGCCGATGCTGATCGCGACCAGCAGGAAGAAGATGCCCTGACCGGTCGGGTCGTCCTCGGCGGTCGGCGCCACGTCCGTGACCTTCAGCGGCGCGCCCTGTTGCCCCGCGATCGGCGTGAAGACCTTCTGGACGACGGTTGCGCTGGTATCGGAAGCGGCCGTCGCCACCAGCAGCTCGGGCGGCGGCACCGGCTTCCCGGGACGCGCCGCCCCGCCGGCCCCGCCCCTGCCCGCCGACCCACTCGACGCACCCGACGTACCCGAACTACTCGACACACCCGCCTCATCGCCAGACCTGCCCGCCCCGCCCGACGCGCCCTTCGACCCCGACGTGCCCTTCGCCCCGGACCCATCCGCCACACCCGACGCACCCTTCGCCCCTGGCGTCCCCTGTGCCCCCTTCTCAGGAATCACATACGCGCCAAAGATGTCCTGATGCCTCAACCGGTCCACCGCCGCCGCCCGTTCACCGACGGTCCGTACCTCCAGGTCACCGCCCGCCTTGTCGTTGACCGACTGGGCGAGCAGCTGGGCACTGCGGCCCGGCCCGACGACCGCGACGGGCAGATGGTGCGGCGCGGGATGAGCGAAGGCCCCCAGGTACGCCAGACCCATCCCGAGGCACATCAGCAGCGGGGTGATCAGGTGCGTCAGGACGTGACGCAGCCCGGTGGCGTGGGCGGCGCGCGCGGAACGGTGCGCGCTTGGGTGGTCGGGACGTCGGACCGTACTCATGGGCCAGGCCCTTTCCGCTCGTCGGCTCAGCTGTCGCCACTGGGGCCGGTTTTCGCATCGGCCCGGACCCGCGACGCCCGGAAGGGGGCCGCGGTCAGTAGTTGGTAATTACAACTCCCTCATTGCGTTGTACTATACAACTACCTCTACGAAAGGCAATCCGTGGCTCACCGCGAGGACTCCGTCGAGACCATCCAGCAGGAGATGACCGCGTTCGCCCGGCGGGCCCGCGCGACCGCGGCCCGGATGCATCCCGAGCTGTCGCTGGTCTCCTACACCCTGTTGGCGCACCTCGATGACCAGCAGGGATGCCGCGCCACGGACCTCGCAGCGCACTACCTCCTGGACAAGTCCACGGTCAGCCGGCAGATCGCCGCGCTGGAGAAGCTCGGATTCGTCGAGCGCCGCGTCGACCCGGAGGACCACCGCGTCCAGGTGCTGCACCCCACCGAGAAGGGCGACCGGGTGCTCGCCAACGTCACCGCCAGCCGCCGCCGGGCGTTCCACGAGCGGCTGGCCGACTGGGACGAAGAAGATCTCGACCGCTTCGCGACCTATCTGCGCCGCTACAACGCCGCCCAGGAACGACTGGGATAACGACTGGGATAAGGCGCCCGCCTAAGGGCACCCGCCCGAGCACCCACTCAGAGACGGAGCCCGCCGCCCCGCCTGCCGGCCCCTCGGCCCCTCGGTCCGCGGTGCCTACTTCCGGAACCGCTCCGGACACTGCCCGCCGTCGGCGAGATAGGTCTCCGCCCAGCGCCCCAGCTCCTTGAGCGCGGGATCCATCGCCAGACCGGCCTCTGTCAGCCGGTAGGAGACGCGCAACGGCGGCCCCGCGTCCACCTCGCGGACGACCAGGCCGGTCGAGGCCAGCTCCATGAGGCGGTCGGAGAGCATCCGCTCACTGATCCCCGGGATGGCCCGCCGCAGATCGGCGAAGTGCACCGGGCCCGGCATCAGGGTGGCGACGATCAGACCCGTCCAGCGCTTCCCGAACAGCTCGAAGACGCGCGTCATCTTGCCGTCGACCTGCCTGCACATCGCCTCGCCGTGGTCCGCCATACACCCAGAGTACCGCCTTCCCGTTGGCTGCTGCGGAAAAGTAAGTTCCTGTGCTATCAATAGTCACGTACGGAATTCAATCAGTGGTCGAGCGCCGCCCGGCCGCCTGTCGAAGGACCGATCCCATGGCCACGCTTCTGCTCATCGACTCGTCCGTCTTTCCCGAGGGCGGCTCCGCCTCCCGTTCCGTCACCGCGGCCTTCCGCAAGGCGTGGGAGGACCAGCACCCCGACGGCACCGTGATCCACCGCGACCTGGCCGCCGATCCGCTGCCGCACCTCGACGGTGCCGGCGCCTCCGCCGCCTTCTCCGACCCGGCCGCCCACACCCCGGAGCAGCAGGCGGCCTTCGCACTGCGCATCGAGCTCGTCGAGGAGCTGGAGCGGGCCGACGCGATCGTCATCGGCGCGCCGATGTACAACTTCACGATCCCCTCCACGCTCAAGGCGTGGCTCGACCAGGTGATCATCATGGGACGTACCGCGGGTGAGCAGCCGTCGGCCAAGGGCACCCCGGTCACCGTCGTCGCCAGCCGTGGCGGTTCCTACGCGCCGGGCACGCCCCGTGAGCCCTTCGAGTACGTCCAGAACTACCTGGCGGCCGTGCTGAACGGCGGGCTGGGCCTGGACGTCGACTTCATCGTCCCGGAGCTGACCATGGCCCCGAACAACCCGGCGATGTCCGAGCTTGTCCCGCTGTACGAGACCTCCCGCGACAAGGCCCACGAGGACGCGGCGGCCAAGGCCAAGGCCCTCGTCGCGCGCCTGGCCGCCTGAGCCCGGCCGGGACACCGGAGCGGGGCGCGGGCGGGGCGCGGGCGGACGGCACGGCTGCGCGCGCCCGGTGCAGCCACCTCCCGGCGGGCACCCGCCGGGAGGGCGGCCCCCAGCTCGCGCCCGCACCGGGGGCACCGGCCCCGGCCCCTCCGCCCTCGCCCCAGCCCCGCACCCGCGGCCTCACACCGGCCACGATCACACCCCCCGCACCGGCCCCCTCCCCACCGCCACCGCCACCAGCGCCCCCACGGCGAGCCCCCCGCCCAGCCACAGCACACCGGTCACGCCCCAGCCGTCCGCGGCCCGCCCGCCGGCCAGCGCCCCGAGCGCGATGGCCCCGTTGAACACCGCCACGAACAGCGCGGAGGCCGTCTCACGGGCCCGTGGAGCGGCCGTCATCAGCCAGGTCTGCGTGCTGACCGAAACGCCCCCGTAGGCCAGCCCCCATACGGTCACCACCAGAGCCGCACCCGGTACCCCGGCACCGCGTCCCAGCAGCGGCATCAGCAACACCGCCCCCGCGAGCACCCCGCAGATCACCAGCAATGCCGCCCGCGGCGACCGCGCCGCCCCGGCGCCGGCCAGGAAGTTCCCGGCCAGTCCCGCGAGGCCGAAAGCCAGCAGCAGCGTGCTGATCTGCCCGGCGTCCGCGCCGGCCACCTCCTCGAGCACCGGCCGCACATAGGTGTACGCGGCGAAGTGCCCGGTCACCAGGAGCGCCACCAGGACGAGTCCGGTCCGTACGGGGGCGCCGCGCAGCACCGCCAGCACCCCGTTCAGCCGCACCGCGGCGGCCTCCGGCAGTGGTGGCAGCAGTACGGCCAGCGCGACCGCGACCGCCCCGCAGACCACGGCCATCGCCCCGAACGCGGCGCGCCGGCCGCCCAGTTCGCCCAGGAAGGTGCCGGCCGGCACCCCCAGTACGGACGCCGCCGCGACCCCGCTGAAGATCAGTGACGTCGCCGTCGCCACGCTCCGCGCGGGCACCAGCCGCACCGCGAGTCCCGCCGCGATCGACCACACCCCGCCCATCCCCAGCCCCACCAGAACCCGGGCCACCAGCAGCACCACGACATTCGGCGCATACGCCGCCAGCAGATTGGCCGCCGCCAGCGTGCCCATCAGGGCCACCAGCACCGCCCGCCGGTCCCGCCGCCCCGCCAGCACCGTCAGCAAAGGGGCCGACACCGCCGCCACCAGGCCCGTGACCGTCAGCGTCAGGCCCGCCGTACCGGCCGAGATCCGCAACTCCCGGCCGATCGGGGTCAGCAGCCCCACCGGCAGCATCTCCGACGTCACCACCGTGAACGTCGCCGCGGCCAGCGCCCCGACGGCCGGCAGCCCACCGCCCCGCTTGCGCTCCGGCTCCTCCGACTCCCCTGCTCGCGCGGCCACTTCGGCGCCACGGGACATCGCCCCGCCCTCGGTGTTCGTCATGCCCCCAGCCAACGCCCGCCCTCACGGGGGAACAACGGCCCACTTCTCACGCTTCTATGAGCAGGACTCATCGATCCACCGCGCAGACCACCGCCCGATCCCCGGAGGCACCCATGAGCGGCCCGCCCGCCGCCACCACCGGCCTGCCCGCCCCCGGCCTCGAACTCCGCGAGCTGGAATGCTTCCTCGTCCTCTCCGAGGAGCTGCACTTCGGCCGCACCGGTGAGCGGCTGTATGTCTCGCAGAGCCGCGTCAGCCAGCTGCTGCGCGCCCTGGAGTCCCGGATCGGCGCCCGCCTCGTGGACCGCACCAGCCGCCGGGTCCGCCTGACCCCGCTCGGCGAGGAGTTCCGTACGTCGCTGCGCCCCGCCTACGACGCGCTGCGCACCACCGTGGAGCGCGCCCGCAGCACCGCCCGCGGTATCGACGGCCGGCTGACGGTCGGCTTCCAGGGCACCGCCGACGACCGGATCATGCGGGCCCTCGACGTCTTCCACCGCCGCCACCCGGGCTGCGCCACCGAGATCGTCGAGATCCCGCTGTGCGACCCCTTCGGCGCGCTGCGCAGCGGCGCGGTCGACGCGGCCGTCACGCTGCTGCCCGTCGCCGAGCCCGATCTCACCCTCGGCCCCGTCTTCCCGGCCCAGCAGCAGACCCTCGCCGTCTCCGTACGGCACCCCCTGGCCTCCCGCGCCACCATCGGCGCCGAGGATCTCGCGACCACCCCGCTGATTTCCCCGGCGGGCCCGGCGCCCGCCTACTGGCGCGCGGCCCACGCCCCGGCCGCCACCCCGCAGGGCCGCCCGATCCCCGCCGGGCCCGGCGTCAGCACGCTCCAGGAGGGCCTCACCCTCGCCGCGGCCGGCCGCGGCGGCATGCTGCTGTGCCGCCCCACCGCCGACTACCACGGCCGCCACGACCTCGTCTTCGTCCCCGTCACCGGCCTGCCGGGCTCGGTCCTGGGCCTGGTCCACCACACCGCCCGGGAAAACGCCCGGGTCCGCGCCTTCCGTACGGTCGTCACCGAGATCGCCGGGTGACGGAAGCGACGGCGCGGGAGGCAACGGGCCCGGCGAGGGCGGTGGAGGGCGCGGATGTGACGTAGCCCTCAACAGGCCCGGCCGAGGGCTGCCGACGGCGGCCCGTACCCGTGACATGGGCAACAAGTGACGAACGCAACGAAAGACCCCCGGTCGCCGGATTTCTCCGGAGACCGGGGGTCTCATCTGTGCGCGAGGGGGGAGTTGAACCCCCACGCCCTTTCGGGCACTGGAACCTGAATCCAGCGCGTCTGCCTATTCCGCCACCCGCGCATGGGTGCTGCCGTTCGATGCTCTCACATGATCCGGGCTGTTTCGTCCGGGTCTTGTTCGGGCGCCTTCCGACATCCAGAACACTAGCACGCTGTCGGGGGTGCCTTCACACGCCTTTTCCCCGGTCCCCGCCCTGCCGCAACCCGGGCGGCACCCCGCCTCACCCCGGGCATTCGCCGCGCGCTGCCCCTAGGGGTCACACTCGCGGTAGCCGCAATCAGGGTGCGGGCCGTCCGGTCCGCCTCGGGGCCGGCCGACCGGGCCGGTCCCGCGTCATGTCCGACTCCGGCCCCCGCCCGGCCGGAGTGGTCGGCGGTTGCGGGACACTGTCTTCGGGGCACATCTACGATCGCAGTGCACGAGCAGTGGGCAAGGAGCAAAGCAAGCACCGGGCAACCCTGTGAGGGGCGACACTCGTCCTCTAGGCGGGAAAGGGGAACCAGCCGATTTCCCGACGCGTGGATACGATCAGTAAGCAGTATCAGGACGACTCGATCAGGACGACCCCGACGAAGACTGAGGAAGGAGGTGCCCCGTGGGAGTACTGAAGCGTTTCGAGCAGCGTCTCGAAGGTCTCGTCAACGGCACCTTCGCCAAGGTGTTCAAGTCCGAGGTGCAGCCCGTTGAGATCGCCGGCGCGCTACAGCGCGAGTGCGACAACAACGCCACCATCTGGAACCGCGACCGCACGGTCGTCCCCAACGACTTCATCGTCGAGCTGAGCACCCCCGACTACGAGCGGCTGAGCCCCTACAGCGGGCAGCTCGGCGACGAGCTCTCCAGCATGGTCCGCGACTACGCCAAGCAGCAGCGGTACACCTTCATGGGCTCGATCAAGGTCCATCTGGAGAAGGCCGACGATCTCGACACCGGCCTGTACCGCGTGCGCAGCCGCACGCTCGCCTCCAGCTCGTCGCAGGACCAGCCGGGCCCCGCGGCCGACCGGCGCTCCGCCGCGGCGCCTCGCGGCGGCCAGCCCGGCGGCGGCCATGTGAGCCCGCCCCCCATGCCTTCGTCCCCGCCTCCCGGCGGCGCACAGTCCGTACCCCGTACGGCACCGCCCGGTGCAGGACCGCAGCCCCACGCGCAAACCAGGCGCTGGATCGAGATCAACGGCACCCGCCACCAGATCTCGCGCCCCACGCTCGTGCTGGGCCGCAGCACCGACGCTGACGTACGGATCGACGACCCGGGTGTCTCCCGGCGTCACTGTGAGATCCGGGTCGGAACGCCCCCCATGATCCAGGATCTGGGTTCCACGAACGGCATCGTGGTAGACGGGCAGCACACCACTCGCGCTAATCTCCGCGACGGCTCGCGGATTGTCGTGGGCAGTACCACCATCGTTTACCGGCAAGCCGAAGGGTGAAGCGGGGGCAATGTCAGAGCTGACCCTCACGGTCATGCGGTTGGGTTTCCTCGCCGTACTGTGGCTGTTCGTCATCGTGGCCGTTCAGGTCATCCGCAGCGATCTGTTCGGCACGCGCGTCACACAACGCGGTGCCGCCCGTCGCGGCGGTCAGGAAGCGCGTGCGCAGCGTCAGGCTGCCGCGCCGCCGCAGCAGCAGCGCCGCCAGGAAGGCGGCCGCGGCAACAACAACCGGCAGCGCCGCGGAGCGCCCACGAAGCTCGTGGTCTCCGAAGGCTCGCTGACCGGCACCACCGTCGCCCTCCAAGGCCAGACCATCTCTCTGGGCCGAGCGCACGACTCCACGATCGTGCTGGACGACGACTACGCGTCCAGCAGGCATGCCAGGATCTACCCGGACCGTGACGGCCAGTGGATCGTCGAGGACCTCGGTTCCACCAACGGCACGTACCTGGACCGGACCCGACTGACGACCCCGACACCGATTCCGCTGGGAGCCCCGATCCGCATCGGCAAGACCGTCATCGAGCTGCGGAAGTAGTACGACAATGAGCGAGCGGAGCGAGCGAGCCGCGGCGGTCCACTCGGCGGACCCGGGCGTGCTCCCGACCGGAGGGTGGGCAGTGTGGCTCGAAGAGACCGGCTGTACCCCGAGCCGACGGGTGAGGTGCGCATGAGTCTGTCACTGCGCTTCGCCGCCGGATCGCACAAGGGCATGATCCGCGAGGGCAACGAGGACTCCGGCTACGCCGGGCCACGGCTGCTCGCCATCGCCGACGGCATGGGCGGCCAGGCCGCCGGTGAGGTCGCCTCCTCCGAGGTGATCTCCACCCTCGTCCAGCTCGACGACGACGTCCCCGGCTCCGACCTCCTCACCTCCCTGGGCACGGCCGTCACGCGCGCCAATGACCAGTTGCGGGTGATGGTCGAGGAGGACCCGCAGCTGGAGGGCATGGGCACGACCCTGACCGCCCTGCTGTGGACCGGGCAGCGGCTCGGCCTCGTCCACGTCGGCGACTCGCGTGCGTACCTGCTGCGCGACGGCGTCCTGACCCAGATCACCCAGGACCACACCTGGGTGCAGCGGCTGGTCGACGAGGGCCGGATCACCGAAGAGGAAGCCACCACCCATCCGCAGCGGTCGCTGCTGATGCGGGCGCTGGGCAGCGGCGATCACGTCGAGCCCGATCTGTCGATCCGCGAGGTGCGGGCCGGCGACCGGTATCTGATCTGCTCGGACGGGCTGTCCGGGGTGGTCAGCCACCAGACGCTGGAGGAGACCCTCGCCAGCTACCACGGTCCGCAGGAGACGGTGCAGGAGCTGATCCAGCTCGCGCTGCGCGGCGGCGGACCCGACAACATCACCTGCATCGTCGCCGACGTCCTGGACGTGGACGGCAACGAGACGCTGGCCGGCCAGCTCAACGACACCCCGGTCATCGTCGGTGCCGTCGCGGAGAACCAGAACCAGCTCAGCGACCCGAGCACGATGCAGACTCCCGCCGCCCGGGCCGCCGAACTCGGCCGGCACGGCGGCCCCAACCCGGGTGCGCCCGGTGGTGCCTTCGGGCCGCCCGGCAGTGGTGACCTGGAGGTCGGCGGGCCGCCGCAGGGCTCGTTCGGCGCGTTCATGGACGAGGACTTCGTCAAGCCGCGGCGGCGCGGACGGTGGCTCAAGCGGTCACTGTTCATCGCGCTGGCGCTGGCCGTCGTGGGCGGCGGCTGCTACGCGGGCTACAACTGGACGCAGACCCAGTACTTCGTCGGTGCCAAGGACGACCACATCGCGCTCTACCGGGGTATCAGCCAGGACCTCGCGTGGATCAGGCTCAATGATGTGGACGAGGACCACCCCGAGATCGAACTCAAGTACCTGCCGCCGTATCAGCGCAATCAGGTCAAGGAGACGATCGCGGTCGACAGTCGCACGCAAGCGGGCGAAAAGGTCACCGAGCTGAGCAAGCAGGCCAACGCCTGCCGCAGCAAGGAGCAGCGGGAGGCCGCCGAGCGGGACGCGGCGCGTCACCCGGGCCACGGCCAGACGGGTACACCGAGCAAGCCCGGTTCCCCGTCGCAGTCGCCGAGCTCCAAGCCCGGCAGCACCGGCAAGAACAGCGGCACCGGCACGGCCGGCACACTGGCGGCGACCACGTCTCCGTCTCCCAAAGCCACTCCCAGCCAGGCCCCTTCCCAGGAGCAGCAGAAGCTGGAAAAGAATTGCAGCACCCAGCAGTGAGGGCGTAGGGGGCCGTAGATCTCATGAGCAGCAGCACCACCAACACCACCACCATCGGCACCATCGGAGCCCCGAGCCGCCGCAACACCGAGCTCGCGATGCTCGTCTTCGCGGTGCTGATTCCGGTCTTCGCATACGTCAACGTCGGTCTGGCGAAGGACGGTACGGTGCCGGCCGGTGTGCTGGGCTACAGCCTCGGGCTGGGCCTGCTGGCGGGCGTCGCGCATCTCGTCGTCCGCAAGTGGGCGCCGTACGCCGACCCGCTGATGCTGCCCATCTCCACCCTGCTCAACGGCCTGGGCCTGATCTTCATCTGGCGGCTGGACCAGGAGCCGTCGCTGGGCAAGGCGATGGCCCCCAACCAGCTGATGTGGTCGACGTTCGGCGTCGCGCTCTTCCTGGGCATCCTGATCTTCCTCAAGGACCACCGCGTCCTCCAGCGCTACACCTACATCTCGATGGTGGTCGCGCTGGTGCTGCTGGTCGCGCCGATGTTCTTCCCGGGTGTGAACGGCGCGAAGATCTGGATCACGATCCCGGGTCTCGGCTCGCTCCAGCCCGGTGAGTTCGCGAAGATCATCATCGCGATCTTCTTCGCCGGCTATCTGATGGTGAAGCGGGACGCGCTGGCGCTGGCCAGCCGCCGCTTCATGGGGCTCTACCTCCCCCGCGGCCGCGACCTCGGCCCGATCCTCGTCATCTGGGCGCTGAGCCTGATGATCCTGGTCTTCGAGACCGACCTCGGTACCTCGCTGCTGTTCTTCGGCCTGTTCGTCGTGATGCTGTACGTGGCGACTGAGCGGACCAGCTGGATCGTGTTCGGTCTGCTGCTCAGCGCGGGCGGCGCGGTCGCGGTGGCGACCTTCGAGTCGCACGTCCAGACGCGTGTCCACAACTGGCTCAACCCGCTGGAGCTGCTCAACGGCGGTGTGACCGAGACCGCCCAGGCCATGTACTCCTTCGGCTCCGGCGGCATCCTCGGCTCCGGACTGGGCCAGGGCTACTCCCGCCTGATCCTCGGTATCGCGCCGAAGAGTGACTACATCCTCGCCACGGTCGGCGAGGAGGTCGGGCTCGCCGGACTGATGGCCATCCTGCTGCTGTACGGCCTGCTGATCGAGCGCGGTATCCGTACGGCGCTGGCCGCCCGCGACCCGTTCGGCAAGCTGCTGGCGATCGGCCTGTCCGGGGCCTTCGCCCTTCAGGTCTTCGTCGTCGCCGGCGGCGTGACGGGCCTGATCCCGCTGACGGGTATGACGATGCCGTTCCTCGCCCAGGGTGGCTCGTCCGTGATCGCCAACTGGGCACTGGTCGCCATCCTGCTGCGGATCAGCGACACCGCGCGCCGCCCGGCGCCGGCCCCCGCCCCCTCGACCGACGCCGAGATGACCCAGGTGGTCCGTCCGTGAACAAGCCTCTGCGCCGGGTCGCGATCTTCTGCGGCCTGCTCGTCCTCGCCCTGCTGGTCCGCGTCAACTGGGTGCAGTTCGTCCAGGGTGACGAACTCAAGAACGACCCGCACAACCGCCGGGTCGCCATCGAGCGCTACAGCACCCCGCGCGGCAACATCATCGTGGACGGCAAGGCCATCACCGGCTACACGACCACCGACAGCGGCGACTTCAAGTACAAGCGGACGTACAAGAACGGCAAGATGTGGGCGCCGGTCACCGGCTACGCCTCGCAGGCATTCGACGCCAACCAGCTCGAGAAGCTCAACGACAAGTTTCTCTCCGGCACCGACGACAGGCTCTTCTTCAGCCGCACGGTCGACATGTTCACCGGCGGCAAGCAGAAGGGCGGCAACGTGGTGACCACCCTTGATGCCAAGGCCCAGAAGGCCGCCTTCGACGGTCTCGGCCACCAGAAGGGCGCGGTCGCCGCGATCAACCCGGAGACCGGCGCCATCCTGGCCCTGGCCAGCACCCCGTCCTACGACCCGTCCACCTTCGCCGGGATGAGCAACAAGGACGCCGAGGCGTACAACGCGCTCCAGAAGAAGAGCGACCCCGACGAGCCGATGCTCAACCGGGCGCTGCGCCAGACCTACCCGCCCGGCTCCACCTTCAAGGTCGTCACGGCCTCCGCCGCCCTGGAGAACGGTCTCTACGACGACGTCGACTCCAACACCCGGTCGCCGCTGCCCTACACGCTCCCCGACACCTCGGGCATCGAGCTGAAGAACGAGGGCAACATCCCCTGCAAGAACGCCACCCTGCGGGAAGCGCTGCGGGTGTCCTGCAACACCGTGTTCGGCAAGATCAGCGCCGATCTCGGCAACAAGAAGATGATGGACGAGGCGCAGAAGTTCGGCTTCAACAACCCGGAGATCTACACTCCGGTCCGCGCCTCGGAGAGCATCTTCCCCAAGGACAACCGGCCGCAGAACGCGATGGCGGGCATCGGCCAGGCATCCAACCGCGCCACGCCGCTCCAGATGGCCATGGTCGCCTCGGCGGTCGCCAACGGCGGCAAGCTGATGAAGCCGTACATGGTCGACAAGCTGGTGGCGACGAACCTCAATGTGGTTCAGCAGCACACTCCGCAGGAGATGAGCCAGCCGCTCAGCCCGGAGAACGCGCAGAAGATCCAGAGCATCATGGAGACCGTGGTCAAGTCGGGTACGGGAACCAACGCCCAGATCCCGAACGTCACAGTCGGCGGTAAGACCGGTACCGCACAGCACGGCGAGGACAACAAGGACAATCCGTACGCCTGGTTCATCTCCTACGCGAAGACCGACAAGGGCACCCCCGTCGCGGTGGCCGTCGTCATTGAGGGATCCGACACGCTCCGCGATGACATCGCCGGCGGCAAGCTCGCAGCTCCGGTCGCGAAGCGCGTCATGCAGGCGGTACTCGAAGGCGAGAAGTGACGCGGATCATGCCAATACCGGTCACGTATCAGGTTGCGGCTCCGGCCCGGTCCGGTACGGCGTGGCGGGTACGGTATGCCCGGACAGCACACCGCCGGACCACACACCGGTGCGGTCGGGACTGACGGAGAGGGCTGGAGAAGCTTATGGAAGAGCCGCGTCGCCTCGGCGGCCGGTACGAGCTGGGCTCGGTGCTCGGCCGCGGTGGCATGGCCGAGGTGTACCTCGCGCATGACACCCGCCTGGGCCGCACCGTGGCTGTGAAGACGCTGCGGGTGGACCTCGCCCGTGACCCGTCCTTCCAGGCCCGGTTCCGCCGTGAGGCCCAGTCGGCCGCCTCGCTGAACCATCCGTCGATCGTCGCGGTCTACGACACCGGCGAGGACTACGTCGACGGCGTCTCGATCCCGTACATCGTCATGGAGTACGTCGACGGCTCCACGCTCCGTGAGCTGCTGCACTCCGGAAGAAAGCTGCTGCCCGAGCGCTCGCTGGAGATGACCACCGGTGTCCTCCAGGCGCTGGAGTACTCCCACCGGGCCGGCATCGTCCACCGCGACATCAAGCCGGCCAACGTCATGCTGACGCGCACCGGCCAGGTCAAGGTCATGGACTTCGGCATCGCCCGGGCCATGGGTGATGCCGGCATGACGATGACGCAGACCGCGGCGGTCATCGGCACGGCCCAGTACCTCTCGCCCGAGCAGGCCAAGGGCGAGCAGGTCGACGCCCGCTCCGACCTGTACTCCACCGGCTGTCTGCTCTACGAACTGCTCACGGTACGGCCGCCGTTCGTCGGTGACTCCCCGGTCGCGGTGGCCTACCAGCATGTCCGCGAGGAGCCGCAGAAGCCGAGCAACTTCGACCCCGAGATCACGCCGGAGATGGACGCCATCGTCCTGAAGGCGCTGGTCAAGGACCCGGACTACCGCTATCAGTCGGCCGACGAGATGCGTGCCGACATCGAGGCGGCGCTGGACGGCCAGCCGGTCGCGGCGGCCTCCGCGATGGGCGCGGCCGGCTACGACCAGGACCAGCCGACCACCATGCTGCGTCCGCAGGACCCGGCCGGCCAGACCGCCATGCTTCCGCCGATGAACGCGGACGACGGGGGCTATGACGACCGCGGCGACCGCCGCCGCGGTGGCGGCCAGAAGAAGAGCAACACCTCAACGATCCTGCTGGTGATCGCGGCCGTCCTCGTCCTGATCGGTGCGATCTTCATCGGCAAGGCGATGTTCACCAAGACCAATGGGGGCGGCACATCATCGGTGCCCAACCTCGTCGGCAAGTCCTTCAAGGACGCCAAGGCGTCCGGTCGCAACGGCGGCTTCCAGGTCGAGGAGGCCGGCCGCAAGGCGTGCGACAACGTCAAGCGGGGCCAGGTCACCGAGCAGACCCCGAAGCCCGGCGGCGAGATCGCGAAGGATGAGGCGGTCAGGGTCACGCTGTGCACCGGGGCCATCAAGGTCACCGTTCCGGACGTGGAGGACTACTCGTTCCAAAAGGCGGTCGAACGCCTCGAGCGCAAGGGCTTCACGCACGTCCGACAGGTCAAGAAGGAATCCGACCGGGCCCCGGGCACCGTGATCGGCCAGAATCCCAAGGCCCAGAGCGAGGCGGCCAAGAGCACGGAGATCGTCCTCACCGTCGCTCAGGAGTCCCCGAAGGCGAACGTCCCGGACGTCACCCGCCAGGACTTCGAGGCGGCCAAGAGTCAGCTGGAAACCCTGGGCTTCAAGGTCAACAAGGTCGAACAGGACGTCACCGACCCGACCCAGGTCGGCAAGGTTCAGAGCCAGAGCCCCGACGGAAACACCCCGGCCAAGCTCGGCTCCACCGTGACCCTCACGGTCGGCAAGGCGGGGGCACAGACGCCGGTACCGGGTGTCGTCGGCCAGACGGTGAAGGACGCGAAGAAGGCGCTCCAGCAGGCCGGCTTCACCAACATCCAGTTCGCCGGCGGCAGCCCGCAGGACGACAACGCCCGCGTGGCCGCCCAGGACCCGCAGCCGTCGACACCGTCCGACCCCAAGACCACCACCGTGACGCTGACCACCATCGGTGGCGGCGGCGGGGGCGGCAACGGCAACGGCGGCGATGACGGCGGCGGCTTCATCGGCGGACCGTTCGGCTAGCAGCCCGGCCGCTTCGGCCCGGCGCACACGAAGCCCCGGCAGCTCTTCGGGCCGGGGCTTTCTGCTGCGCGGACGCGGGTCCCGAGGCGGGAGATGCGGGGCCGGGAAGCGCCGGGCCTTACCGGGAGCGCCGGGCTTCCTGGGAAGCTCCGCGGCCCCCCGGGCCTAGCGGAGTTCCTTCGGCGGTGTGCGCTCCGCGTCGACCTTCTCGGTCCGCTCCAGTTCGCCCCAGACGACATAGCGGTAGTTCGAGGTGTAGACCGGGGTGCAGGTCGTGAGGGTGATGTAGCGGCCCGCCTTGCGCTTGCCGGATTCCTTCGGGATGTCGTCGAGGACGTCCACGTTGTACTTCGAGGTCTCCGGCAGGGTCGCGAAGACCTTGTAGACGTACCAGGTGTCCTTGGTCTCGAAGACGATCGGATCGCCGTCCTTGAGCTTGTCGATGTTGTGGAACTTCGCGCCGTGGCCGTCGCGGTGCGCGGCTAGGGTGAAGTTCCCCTTCTTGTCCTTGGGCAGCCCCGACTTGACCGGCTTCGTGTAATAGCCGGCCACCCCCTCGTTGAGGATCTCGGAGTCGGTGCCCTTCTCGACCAGCACCTCGCCGTTGTTCATCGCCGGGACGTGCAGAAAGCCGATGCCGTCCTTGGTGTCCAGCTCGCCCGGCCCCTTGGGCCCGTTGCTCGCCCAGTGCTGGCGCACCTGGTCACCCTGCTTGTGCGCTTCGCGGTCGGCGAGGACATTGGTCCACCACAGCGAGTAGGCGACGAACAGGCCCAGGACCAGCCCGACCGTGATCAGCAGCTCACCGATGACGCTGACGATGGAGGCGAGGGCCCGGCGCACCCGGCGCGGCTTGAGTGGCGGCGCGGACCGGTCGCATGCCTCGTCGTTTCCGGTGGCAGTCACCGCGTAGCACCCCTCTTATGTTTGCTCAGCCGGCGAGCGCATCCGGTTTGCCCTTGCTCCGCGGCCGCTCGTCGACCATCTTGCCCCAGACGATCATCCGATAGGTACTGGTGAACTCCGGGGTGCAGGTCGTCAGGGTGATGTAGCGGCCGGGTCCGGTGAATCCCGAGCCGGGCGGCACCGGGCCGATCACACTGGTGTTGCTCGGCGACGTCTGCGGGAGGATGCTCTCCATCTCGTAGGTGTAGTACGAGCTCTTCGTCTCGACGATGATCTTGTCGCCCTTGGTGAGCCGGTTGACGTAGCGGAACGGCTCGCCGTGGGTGTTGCGATGGGCCGCCACCGCGAAGTTGCCCTTCTTGTCCCAGGGCATCGCGGTCTTGATCCCGCTGTTCTTGTCGTAGTGACCGATCAGGCCGTGGTCCAGCACCTTGTGCTTGTCGATCCCCTCGGCTATCGGCGCCTTCACGTCGAGCTTGGGGATATACATGATCCCGAAGCGCTCACCGTCCGCGAGGTTCTTCTTCTCGCCGCCGCCCTTGTCCCACTCGTGCTGAAGGTTGTTGGCGGCGCCGCCCGCCTCCTGCTCGGCCAGCACGTTCGTCCACCAGAGCTGATAGGTGACGAACAGCAGCATCAGCACGCCGAGGGTGATGAACACCTCGCCCAGCGCGCGGCTGGCGATCAGGCTGGGGCTGTCCTTGGCGGCTCGTGCGGCCTGCCGGGCCTCCAGCCGGGACATGGGGGCGGAGGCCGGTTCGGAAGCGGAAGCAGCGGCCGCTGTGGCGGCGGTGGCTCCGGTGTGGCGTCCGCGCCTGCCGCCCCGCTTGGCGGCCTCCTGAGCGGCCTTGCGCCGGGCCGCTCGGCCGCCGGGCGCCGGGGTCGCTGCCGCGGTTTCACGTGAAACCGTCGTGCCGGTTTCACGTGAAACGCCGTTCCCCTCAGGCTTCTCCGCCTGCCGGAGCGCCATGGTCTCGTCGTCCTGCCGCGATGCGGGGGCAGCGGCCCTGGCCGGAGCGGGGCTCACGGCCGGGTTCGGGCTCACCCGCGGGGCGGGGGCGGGGGACGCCGGTGCCTCCGGGGCGGCTTCGCGCCGGGATATCGACTCGGCGGTGGCGGGGCGGGGGACGTACCCGGAGCCATACGCCTGGCCGTGGGCGGCCGTCTGAGGGCCGTACGCCTGCGGATCCGGCTGGGGTGACCCTTCGGGCTCCAGATGCGGGCGGAACCACGGTGAGCCCTGCCGCACGCCCTCCTGAGCGGGTTTGCCCCGTCGGCGGCCACGGCCCGGCTGCCCGAACGGACCGGGCGCGGGTGCCGGGGGCGCCTGGCCCGGCAGCGGATCGGTCAGCGGGTCGGCCAGCCGTTCCACCGCCGCCTCGAACGGATCGGGCTGCCGGTACGGGTCCTGCGGAGTGGAGGACCGGTCCGGCTCGTTCGGCTCGTTCGGCTCGTTCGGCTCGTAGGATCTCCCTTCACGTTCCGGGCGCAGGGCGGTCACCCGCCTGCCTTGCCGACCACCGGGGCCAGCCCCGTCGAGCGCTCCACCGCCCCCTTGTCACCGCATTCGACGAGCCAGTTGGCCAGCATCCGGTGCCCCCACTCCGTCAGTACCGACTCGGGGTGGAACTGGACGCCCTCGACCGGGAGTTCGCGGTGCCGCAGGCCCATGACGATCCGTCCGCCGGGGACGTCCTCGGCTTCCGTCCAGGACGTGACGATCAGTTCGTCGGGGACGGTGTCCGGCTCGACCGCCAGGGAGTGATAGCGGGTGGCGGTGAAGGGGGACGGCAGCCCGGAGAAGACGCCGGCGTCCTCGTGGTGGACCAGCGAGGTCTTGCCGTGCAGCAGCTCGGGGGCGCGGTCCACCACGCCGCCATAGGCGACGGCCATCGACTGCATGCCCAGGCAGACGCCGAAGACCGGGACCCCGGTGTCCGCACAGTGCCGGACCATGTCGACGCAGACGCCGGCCTGCTCGGGCGTGCCGGGACCGGGCGACAGCAGCACCCCGTCGAAGCCGTCCTGGGCGTGCCGCGTCGCGACCTCGTCGTTGCGCAGCACCTCACATTCGGCGCCGAGTTGGTAGAGGTACTGGACGAGGTTGAAGACGAAGCTGTCGTAGTTGTCGACGACGAGGATCCGTGCGGTCATCGGGCGGCCATCCCTTCATCGACAGTGACGTCATTGAAGGGCAGCAGCGGCTCCGCCCACGGAAAGACGTACTGGAAGAGCACGAAGACGACCGCCAGCACGAGCACCAGGGAAATCAGCGCTTTCACCCATGTGTTGCCCGGCAGATGCCGCCAGATCCAGCCGTACATGCTGTCGCTGTCCCCTTGCCGATGCCGATGACGATGTCGATTGCGACACCAGAGTAAGGGGCGAGGGCGGGCCCAGGTGGGTCAGCCGGTCAAAGCCGCTGGCCTTCCCTGTGCCACGGGTTGGGTGGAATCCAGGTGTGCCCAGGCGATCAGCCGGTGGCTGTGGCCCCATTCCGGCTCGCAGGTGGTCAGCGTGAGATAGCGCCCGGGACCGTTGAAGCCGGACTTCCGCGGTACCGGGTCGATCACCCCGATGTCGCCGGGCAGCGTCGTGTAGGGCCGGTTGTCGATGCGGTAGGTGAACCAGGTCGTGCCGTCGGTCAGCACCACCGCGTCGCCGGGGCGGAGCCGTGGGAAGTCCTTGAAGGGGTCGCCATAGGTGCGGCGGTGACCGGCGACGGAGAAGTTGCCGGTCTCGCCGAGACGGGCGGTGCGGGCGTAATGGCCGAGGCCGCGCTTGAGGACGTCGGTCGCGGTGCCTTCCAGGACGGGCTTGGTCCAGTCGGCGCCCAGGCGCGGGATGTACATGACGGCGAAGGAGGCGCCCGGGGTGTAGCGGCGGGGCCGCTCGGCCGGAGTGGAGTCGCCGTCGGGGGCCGGGGTGCGGTCGGGGGCGGTGCCCCGGCCCGTGGACCACTGGTGCCGGAGTCTGCCGATCTCGCCGTCCATGGCGCTGTCGGCCTGTACGCCGGTCCAGAAGAGGAGGTAGGCGACGAAGAGCACGATCAGTGCGCCGGCGGTGACACAGATCTCGCTGAGGGTCCGCACGATCCACCGCACCGTCGTCCGGCCCCGCAGCGTCATCCGGCCCCGCCCCTCCCCGGCGCCCGCGGCGTGCGGGCTACGGCTTCACAGGCTGTGCGTAGTGGAGATCCACTGTGCCGGAGTAGCCGGGAAGAGTCACCGCCTCGTGCTGGTCGACTTTCCAGCCGAGCCCGTAGGCGTTCACGTACTGGAGATAGTTCTGGATGGCGGGGGCGGCGGTCAGCGCGTTGGTGAGGGCCTCGCGGTCGCCGACGGCGGTGACCTTGTACGGCGGGGAGTAGACCCGGCCCTGGAGGATCAGGGTGTTGCCGACACAGCGCACCGCGCTGGTGGAGATCAGCCGCTGGTCCATGACCTTGATGCCCTTGGCGCCGCCCTGCCACAGGGCGTTCACCACGGCCTGGAGATCCTGCTGGTGGATGACCAGGTCGTTGGGCTGCGGCTCGGGCACCCCGGGGATCTTGGCGGTGGCGTTGGGCGGGGCGTCGGTGAGCGTGACCGTCACACCCTGCCCCTTCACCGGCTTGGTGCCGGCGTTCTTCTCCAGCGCCTTGAGCTTGGCCTCCTCGGCCCGGGAGCTGCCGTTGTCGCGCTGTGCGAGCGCGTCGACCTCTTCCCGCAGGGTGGCGTTACGGTCGTCCTGGGCGCCGTTTTTGTGGCTGCGTTCCTGGATGAGGTCGGACAGCCGCAGCATCGAGTCGTCCGAGCGCAGGTTCGTGCCCCGCGCGGTGTCGAAGCTCAGCCAGAACAGCAGCCCGGCGAGCGCGAACACGACCAGGGTGAGGAGCCGTACGGGCCGCAGGCGGGAACGGGTGGGGCGGTCGGGGGAGTCAGCGGAATTGCTCAACGTACCCTTACTCCTTACGACGCCACGGAAGCACTACGCTAACGGACGCCCGGGAAAGGAATCCGCTCCCCACCGCGTCCGCGCCCTGGCGTACACCTCGTACCTCCCCCGCGGATGGGGGCACCGCCCGCTCGAGCGACCACGAGAGCGGGGGAGCAGCGCATCGACAGGAGAGTTCCTCGTGCCGAAGTCACGGATCCGCAAGAAGGACGACTTCACGCCGCCGCCGGCGAAGACCACCAACCTGAAGATGAGCTCAGGCCGTGGCTGGGTGGCGCCGCTGATGTTGGCGATGTTCCTCATCGGGCTGGTGTGGATCGTGATGTTCTACGTCTCCGAGGGCGATCTGCCGGTCGCGGCCATGGGCAACTGGAACATCGTGTGCGGCTTCGGCTTCATCGCGGTGGGCTTCGGCGTATCCACCCAGTGGAAGTAGCGCAAGCCCTGCCCAAGGCCATCCACACGGTTATCCACAGCCGGGGAAAACTTCAGAAGATCTGTGGATAACCCTCCGGAGGTTGACGCCGGTGTGATCGGCGGCACCCTCCGCCGGGCCTCGACTCCCCCGTTCCTTCCTGGGGAAACGCAGCCCGGAGCGGACCGGAACGAACGTTCCGCACAGCTTGCACAAGATCGGCCACGCACTGTGGACAACGTGCCGGGACGGACTCTCAGCCCACCAGCTGAAGAGTCCGTACCCACACCACCGCGGTGATCGCCAGGAACACCACCGCGCAGGTCGCGGCGTGCACCAGCGTCCGGCGGTCACGCGGCGCATGCACCATCCCGAACGCCACCACAGCGCCCACCACCAGGCCACCGACATGGGCCTGCCAGGCGATGTTCGGCCACAGGAACGTGAAGGCCAGGTTGATGCCGAGCAGGATCAGCACCGGCTTCATGTCGTAATTCAGCCGCCGCAGGAGCACGGCCGTCGCACCGAGCAGCCCGAAGATCGCGCCGGAGGCGCCCAGCGAGGGCTGGCCCGGCGCGGCGAGGAGATAGGACAGGGCGCTGCCGCCCAGGCCGGCGAGCAGATAGAGCGCGATGAACCGCAGCCGGCCGAGCGCCGCCTCCAGCGGTGGGCCCAGCCACCACAGCGAGAGCATGTTGAACGCGAAGTGCGCGATCTGCTGGTGCAGGAACATCGCGGTCAGCAGGCGGTACCACTCGCCCTCGGCGACACCGATGAGCTGATACCGGTTCGGGTCGGCGGCGAGCCCGAGCAGATCGAGCCGGTCGACCAGTGGGCTCAGGTCACCGCCCGTCGCCCACACGGCGACGAACACGGCCGCGTTGAGGCCCAGCAGGATCTTGGTGATCAGCCGCGGATCGGCCGCGATCGTGCCGCCCGCGATCGTGCGCGGCGCGGCGGCCTGCGGTGCGTGACCGCTGCCGCCACCGCTCCGCACGCACTCCGGGCACTGGAAGCCGACCGAGGCACTGACCATGCACTCGGGGCATATGGGCCGGTCACAGCGGGTGCAGCGGATGCCGGTGGGGCGATCCGGGTGGCGGTGGCAGCCCGGCAGGCCATCGTCATCCCGCGCGTCCTGCGGCTCCTTCGGGCTGCCTGGCACCTGGTCCATCCGTCCCCTCGTCCTCTCCGTCCGGGGCGCGTCAGCGCTTCGCCTTTTCCGCCCGGCCTCCGCCCCGTGGACGAGCGTCGCGCCCCGCCTGATGTACGACCGGGCGGGGCGCAATGGTTCCCCGGATCCGTCCGGGTCCGGCGACGCGGGTCAGCGGGTCTCGATGGCCACCGACTCGATCACGACGTCCTGGACCGGACGGTCGGTGCGCGGGTTGGTCTGGGTGGCGGCGATGGCGTCGACGACCTTCTTGCTCGCCTCGTTGCTGACCTCACCGAAGATGGTGTGCTTGCCGGTCAGCCACGCGGTGGCCCCGACGGTGATGAAGAACTGCGAGCCGTTGGTGCCCGGCCCGGCGTTGGCCATGGCCAGCAGGTACGGCTTGTTGAAGGCCAGGTCGGGGTGGAACTCGTCCCCGAACTCGTAGCCGGGGCCGCCGGTGCCGTTGCCCAGCGGGTCGCCGCCCTGGATCATGAAGCCGCTGATCACCCGGTGGAAGACGGTGCCGTCGTAGAGCCGGTCCGTGGACTTCTTGCCCGTCGCCGGGTGGGTCCACTCCCGCTCACCCTTGGCGAGCTCGACGAAGTTCTTGACCGTCTTCGGTGCATGGTTCGGCAGGAGCCGAATCTCGATGTCGCCCTGGTTCGTCTTCAGGGTGGCGTAGAGCTGCTCAGCCACGTTCTACCTTCCATAAGTCTTCACTGACGGATCCCGATCCTCGCACGAACCGGCCCGCCGAAGCCCTCCGCGCGGCCCGTGCGCGCCGCACAGCCCGCACCTCTTGCCGGTTTTCGTGCGGATTTCCAGCGCCCGGAGCGGCAATTCGTGGCATTGTCGTCAACAAGACTCCGGAAGGTCCGCAATGACCCGGATGCCCGCTCGCACATGCCGTACGACGCATGAGCGGGCATGATCTTCAAACGGGTGGACAGGCGACAGAGAAGACACGGGGGACCAACCCCCAAGCCCCGGACACGCCACCGAGGAGGAGGATCCCGTGACCCGCAAGAAAAGCGTGCGCGCCGCGACCGATACGGCCAAGGACAGCGTGCGGCACGCCGCGGAGGTGGTGGCTCCGTATGCCGGTACGGCCAAGGAAGCCGCCGTGCACTTCGCTCACGAGGCGCGCACGCGCGCCGCTCCGAAGGTGGCCGAGGCCGCTCATCAGGCACGTGCGCAGTACGACGCGCATCTGCACCCGCGCATCGAGCACGCCCGAGGCAGCCTGCCGCCCAAGGTGGACGCCGCGGCGACCCGGGCCGCCTGCCGGACCCGTAAGGCGGCCCGCCAGGCTGCCGATTACACGGCACCGCGGCTGGAGCACGCGGTGACCCACGCCCGTGCCGCGGCCGAGCCGGTTCGCGAGGAGGCGGTCGCCCGCGGTACCGCCGCGATCGCCGCGCTCCGCGGCCAGGTGACGGCCGCCGAGATCGCCAAGCTCCAGAAGAAGCACAGCCGCCGGGCCAAGTGCGGCAAGGCCGCCAAGCGCCTCACCGTGCTGGGCATCCTGGCCGGCGCGGCGATCGCCGCCTGGAAGTGGTGGGACAAGCAGGCCAACCCGGACTGGCTGGTCGAGCCGCCGGCTCCCACGGAGGTCAGCGACCGCGGCCGGCTGAGCGCGGTCGATGGCAGCGAGGGCGCCGCGCTGGACCCCGACGTCCAGGCCAAGCAGGCCGAGGCCGATGAACGCCGCGGCGGCACGGCCTGACACCGGAGCACCGGACACCTCACCGGGCCGGGCCCGTCACCCCAGCGAGGGCGGCGGGCCCGGCCCGGTCGCGTACGGCGGACGGCCCCGGGGCGGCGACCCGGCCCCCCCCCCCCCCCGGCCCCCCACCACCCCCGCAAACAAAAACACCACTCTACAATCCTATAGGCACAGCAGGTTGGAGTGTTGGAGGTGGACCGT
>NZ_JBHXFI010000033.1:0-87920 GCF_042724075.1 Streptomyces sp. NPDC127097
GTGCCGGACGTAAAGCGAAGCAGTCCGGCACACCCCACCCGCGCAGGCCCGTCACCGCACCCCGACAGCCCCGCGCAGCGGCACCGCCCGCCGCAGGCGCAACGGCGGGTGCACCGCGCAAGCGGGCAACAAACGGCGAGCAACCCCCACGGCGAGAACGCCAAAAACGTGGGAGGTCAAGCAAGCGCAGACGCGCGCCTCGCGCGGAACAAGAAGTCCGTCACCCGCGCCCGGTCGGGCTCGGCCGGCAAGGGGGAGCCGGAGACCGCCGCCTCGGCCTCTTCGGACAGGCGGGCCATCCGGCGCTCCACCGTGTTCCAGGGCACCTCGCCGCGGCGAACCGCCAGCAGCCGCTCCCGGTCGGGGCCGACGTCCAGCGTGAGCGCACCCGTGCGGAGCAGATCGCGGGAGCAGGCCAGCAGCCGCAGCAGATGCATGGCGTGCTTCCAGCGGGGCGCGCCGTGCTGCCGTACGTCGGCGCGCAGTTGTTTCAGCTGACCGCCGGCGTAGCCGGCGAAGGTGCGGTGGACCTGCCGGGAGAGGAACGCCTCGCGCAGTGTGAGCAGTTCCCGGCCGGTGGCGTCGATGCGCTCCACGAGGGGGGAGTGCAGGCATTCCAGGACGGTGGGGTTGGCGCGCAGCGCCAGCTGACAGAACCGCTCCAGTTCCCAGGAGAACTCCTCCTCGCGCGGTCCCTCCACATGGGTCGGCGGCTTCTCGAAGCCCCAGAAGAGCGGGGTGGGGGCGAGGAACACCCCGCGGCGGTCGGTGTCGCTGTTCTCCGTGGCCAGACCGAAGGCGCGCGAGCCCATCACACAGGCGTAGACGGTGTGCTCGGTGACCAGGGAGTGATCTGCGGCGGCTTCGGACATGGCGGCGATTGTCGCTGGCGGGAGGGGACGGTGTCACCAGGTTTCGGCGGGCCGTTTGCCGGCCGGCCGGGGGCCCGGCCACCGTCGGTGTACGGGCGGTCGCGGGGTGCGCGGACCGCCGTCCCGTGCCGCCGGTCCTGCCGTCGCCGTACGGATTGTCCGTGCGGCTGGTTACGCTGATCAGTGCGCGCACAGGTGCGTGACGCGGCACATAACGCAGGGGAGCAGTGACGTGGCGGTACGAGCGGTCCGCGGGGCCGTCCAGCTGGAGCGGGACGACGCGGAGCACATGCAGGAGCAGGTCGGCGCGCTGCTCACCGCCATTCTGGAGCGCAACGAGCTGCGCGCGGACGACCTGATCAGTGTGTGGTTCACCGCCACCCCCGATCTGCACAGCGACTTCCCGGCCGCCGCCGCGCGGGCCCTGGGCATCACGGACGTCCCGCTGATCTGCGCCCAGGAGCTGGACATCACCGGCGCCATGGAGCGCGTGGTGCGGGTGCTGGCCCATGTCGAGACCGATCTGTCCAGGGCCGGGATCGCCCATGTCTACCTCGGCGCGGCCGGGGCGCTGCGGAAGGACATCGCGCAGTGAGGACCGCACTCGTCATCGGTACCGGCCTGATCGGCACCTCGGCCGCGCTCGCGCTCAACGCGCGGGGTGTGCAGGTGTTCCTGGAGGACCATGACCAGGCCCAGGCCCTGACGGCCGCCGCGCTGGGTGCGGGTACCGCCGAGGCGCCGCCGGGCCCGGTCGATCTGGCCATCGTGGCCGTGCCGCCGGCCCATGTCGCCACGGCCCTGGCGGACGCGATGCGGCGCGGGGTGGCCCGTGCCTACATCGACGTCGCCAGCGTGAAGGGCGGCCCGCGCCGTGAGCTGGAGGCGATGGGCCGCGATCTGGCCGGCTACCTCGGCACCCACCCGATGGCGGGCAAGGAGCGCTCCGGCCCGCTGGCCGCCACCGCCGACCTCTTCGAGGGCCGCCCCTGGGTGCTGACCCCGACCCGCGACGGCGACATCGAGGTGCTGAATCTCGCGCTGGAGCTGGTCGCGCTGTGCCGGGCCGTCCCGGTGGTGATGGACGCGGATGCGCACGACCGGGCGGTCGCTCTCGTCTCGCACACCCCGCAGCTGCTCTCCAGCCTGGTCGCCGCCCGCCTCAAGGGCGCCGACGAGACCGCCGTACGCCTCTGCGGCCAGGGGATCCGGGATGTGACACGGATCGCGGCCTCCGACCCGGCGATGTGGATCGACATCCTGTCCGCGAACCCGGGCCCGGTCGCCGATGTGCTGTCCGAGATCGCCGCCGATCTCGACGAGACGGTGCGTTCCCTGCGCGCTCTGGAGTCCGCCGACGAGGACAAGCGCGGCAGCGGCGCCGGTGGGATCGAGGACGTGCTGCGCCGCGGCAACGCCGGGCGGGAGCGGGTGCCGGGCAAGCACGGCGCCGCCCCGGCCCTCTACGAGATCGTCGCCGTCTACATCGGCGACCAGCCCGGTGAGCTGGCCCGGATCTTCGCCGACGCCGGCCGGGCCGGGGTCAATATCGAGGACGTCCGCATCGAGCACGCCACCGGCCAGCAGGCGGGCTTCATCCAGCTCATGGTCGAGCCGCAGGCGGTGCCGGTGCTCACCGCGGAGCTGCGGGAGCGGGGCTGGTCGATCCGGCAGTGACACCGTGGACGGCACCGTGCGGGTGAGCCAGTAACCTTGTCCGAGGCCCTTATGGCCCTTGGACCCCCGCCCCGTGTACAAGAAAGGTGTTCGTCACCGTGGAAACCGCCGCTCGGACCGCCCCGGCAGCAGTGATTGTCGCCATCGACGGCCCCGCAGGCACGGGCAAGTCCAGCACGTCCAAGGCTGTCGCCGCCAAGCTGGGCCTCGGCTACCTCGACACCGGTGCCCAGTACCGCGCGATCACCTGGTGGATGCTGTCCAACGGGATCGACGTCAATGACGCGACCGCGGTGGCCGACGCCGCCGCCAAGCCCGTGATCGTCTCCGGCACCGACCCGGCCGCCCCGACCATCACGGTCGACGGCCTGGACGCCGCGGGCCCGATCCGCACCCAGGAGGTCACCGCCGCGGTCAGCGCGGTCAGCGCCGTCGCCGAGGTGCGGACCCTGATCACCGACCTCCAGCGCAGCATCGCCGCCGAGGCGCCGCGCGGCATCGTCGTCGAGGGCCGGGACATCGGCATCACCGTCCTGCCCGACGCCGACCTCAAGGTCTTCCTCACCGCCTCCCCCGAGGCGCGGGCGGCCCGCCGCAGCGGCGAGCTCAAGGGCAAGGAGGCCAGGGACCTGGCCGCCACCCGCGAGGCGCTGATCAAGCGCGACGCCGCCGACTCCGGCCGCAAGACCTCCCCGCTGGCCAAGGCGGACGACGCCGTCGAGGTGGACACCACCGAGCTGACCCTGGAGCAGGTCATCGAGTGTGTGGTCACTCTCATCGAGGGCGCCGGCGCCGAAAAGGCCGGGCGGGTCGCCCGGTGACCGACAGCGGCAGCGCGCCGAGCGCGGCCCGTGCCGCGGTCGGCCGCCGGATCGGCATCGGCCTGATGTACGGGCTGTGGCGGCCGAGGGTGCTGGGCGCCTGGCGGGTGCCGTCCGCCGGCCCGGTGATCCTCGCCGTCAACCACTCGCACGGTATCGACGGCCCGATGCTGATGGGCACCGCGCCGCGGCCGGTGCACTTCCTGATCAAGAAGGAAGCCTTCGTCGGCCCGCTGGACCCGTTCCTGCGGGGCATCGGGCAGCTGAAGGTGGACCGCGACACCGCCGACCGCAAGGCGATCACCGACGCCCTCGGGGTGCTGGCGGACGGCGGCGTGCTGGGGATCTTCCCGGAAGGCACCCGCGGCGAGGGCGACTTCGCCTCGCTGCGGGCGGGCCTGGCGTACTTCGCGGTGCGCTCCGGGGCCCCGGTCGTGCCGGTGGCGGTGCTCGGCGGCAAGGACCGGCCCAGCCGGCTGTCGTCGGCCGTGCCGGCGCTGCGCTCCCGTGTGGATGTCGTCTTCGGCGACGCCTTCCAGGCGGGGGACGACAGCGGGCGGCGCACCCGTAAGGCGCTCGACGAGGCGACCGTACGGATCCAGGAGCGGCTGACCGCCCACCTGGCAGAGGCCAGGCGCCTGACCGGGCGCTGAACCACACTTGAGTAGTGGGTCGCGGACCAGCGGCCCACCGATGATGAACGAGGAACGGACTTCATGAACGACCACACCCCTACCGGCGACGAGCACGGTGCGCTTGGCGACGCCGAGTACGCGGAGTTCATGGAGCTCGCCGCGGAGGAGGGCTTCGATCTCGAGGAGGTCGAGGGTGACATCGCCGCGGCCGGCCATGGTCCGCTGCCCGTCCTCGCCGTCATCGGCCGCCCCAATGTCGGTAAGTCGACGCTGGTGAACCGCATCATCGGCCGCCGGGAAGCGGTCGTCGAGGACAAGCCGGGCGTCACCCGCGACCGGGTCACCTACGAGGCCGACTGGAACGGCCGCCGCTTCAAGGTCGTCGACACCGGCGGCTGGGAGCAGGACGTCCTCGGCATCGACGCCTCCGTGGCGATGCAGGCCGAGTTCGCCATCGAGGCCGCGGACGCGGTCGTCTTCGTCGTCGACGCCAAGGTCGGCGCGACCGACACCGACGAGGCCGTCGTCAAGCTGCTGCGCCGGGCCGGCAAGCCCGTCGTCCTGGTCGCCAACAAGGTCGACGGCCCGTCAGGTGAGGCCGACGCCGCCATGCTGTGGTCGCTGGGCCTCGGCGAGCCGCACCCGGTCTCCGCGCTGCACGGCCGGGGCACCGGCGACATGCTCGACGCCGCGCTGGAGGCGCTGCCCGAGGCCCCCGCCCAGACCTTCGGCACGGCCCTCGGCGGCCCCCGCCGGATCGCGCTGATCGGCCGTCCGAACGTCGGCAAGTCGTCGCTGCTGAACAAGGTCGCCGGCGAGGAGCGGGTGGTCGTCAACGAGCTGGCCGGCACCACCCGCGACCCGGTCGACGAGATGATCGAACTGGCCGGCAAGACCTGGAAGTTCGTGGACACCGCCGGTATCCGCCGCCGGGTGCACCTCCAGGAAGGCGCCGACTACTACGCCTCGCTGCGCACCGCGGCGGCCGTCGAGAAGGCCGAGGTCGCCGTCGTCCTGATCGACGCGTCCGAGTCCATCAGCGTCCAGGACCAGCGCATCATCACGATGGCCGTGGAGGCCGGCCGCGCCCTGGTCATCGCCTACAACAAGTGGGACACCCTCGATGAGGAGCGCCGCTTCTACCTGGAGCGGGAGATCGAGCGGGACCTCGTGCAGATCCCCTGGGCGATGCGGGTGAACGTCTCCGCGCGCACCGGCCGGCACATGGAGAAGCTGGTCCCGGCGATCGAGACCGCGCTGGCCGGCTGGGAGACCCGGATCCCCACCGGGCGGCTGAACGCCTTCCTCGGTGAGATCGTCGCCTCCCACCCGCACCCGATCCGCGGCGGCAAGCAGCCCCGCATCCTCTTCGGCACCCAGGCGGGCACCAAGCCGCCGCGCTTCGTCCTCTTCGCCTCCGGCTTCCTGGAGGCCGGCTACCGCCGCTTCGTCGAGCGGCGGCTGCGGGAGGAGTTCAGCTTCGACGGGACGCCGATCCACATCTCGGTGCGGGTGCGCGAGAAGCGCAGCAAGAAGAAGTAGCGGCGGTTTCCGGCCGGGCGGACGGCTCAGTGTCCGCGCGGCCGGGAGTCCCGCTGTGCCGGGGGCAACGCCGCCGGGCCCTGCCGGTGGTAGGGCTGCCGGCTCACGACCTCCCAGTGACCCGCGGAGCCCGGCGTACCGCTCCAGCTTCCGCGCAGTGCCTCCGGGATCTCCGGTTCGTCCGTACGGTCCCCGGGCAGCGCCCGGAAGCTGCGGCGCCACTCGGCGTACAGCGCGTCATAGATCGGCGTCGCCGAGCCGTGATCCGCGGTGTGCGTCGTCCCGTGGTCGCGCGACGGGCGCATGCCGGGGATCGGGTGGGTGTACTGGGCGGGAACGGAGGGGTCGTATGCGTGCACGTCTGTGCCAACGACCCCGATGGCCGCGGGATGCGGCTTTCCTGCGGAAATGGCTGATCGCGAGGGCATGACCGGCCGGATCGGCGGTCCTGCCCCCGCGATCGGGGCTGCTGGGGTATCAGGTGCCGGCCAGCGGGATCTCCGCGGCGACCAGGGCGCCCTTCGCCGCGGCGTCCTCCAGGGCCTGCCGCATCAGGTCCTCACGGGGCTGGTGGCCGATGGTGCCGGAGGGCGCGGCGTACAGCACCACGGACTGCGCCTTGTTGGCCGCGGTGCGCCAGCCGTCCGAGACGGCCAGCGGCTGGTGGGCCTGCCACCAGGCGGACTGCTGGCCGGAGTTGCCCGGCTGGAGGACGGCGTGCAGCTTGCCCATGGCCAGCAGCGCGGACCAGCCCGGGTTCGGGCCGGGGAGCTGGTTCATGTCCGTCACCGGGTGGAAGCCCTGCTCCAGGAGCAGCGGCAGGAAGTCGTCGTCCGGGCCGACCGAGCCGGGACGGGCGATCGGGCCGTCGGGCTCGACCACCAGGGCCGGGCGCAGGTCGGCCTCGACGAGCACCAGACCGCAGGTGATCCCGAGGGTCGCCTGGCGGGGTGTGGTGGGGACCGGAACGGCCGGGGACGGCTGCGATCCGGGGGTGCGGGGGGCGGCGTCCTCTCCGGTGATGGAGCGCACGGCTCCCTGGAGCTGCTCCTCCGAGACCGGGACGACCTGCGAGGGGATGCAGGTGGCATGGGCGAACGCGAGCACCGCGGTCTCCTCGCCCACGAACAGGACGGTGCTGGTGCGCTCCTGGTCGCTGTCTCCGGGGGTCCGGCAGGAGGTGCAGTCGTAGCTGCCGGGGGCGTCGCCACCGGCCAGCAGGCGGTCGGCTTCTTCGTCGCCGATCTCGGCGCGAACGTCGTCGCTGACGTCGAGCATGCGCGGCACGGGTGGCTCCTCGATCTCTGTGCGTCTGCCGGGTGGTCTCCCGGCTCGTACAAGGACAACGGGTGACCTGCGGCAGGAGTCACGCGAGGACGGGAACAGAATCGAACCAATCGCCGCACAGCGGAAAATCACGGAAAGCCGCCCCACAAGCGGTCACTTAACGCCAACTCTTGCGCAGAACTTGGCGCAGTCGGCGGCGTTCCGTACGCCGGACCGGGTGGGACCGGGAGGCCGAGGGCGTGGCACGCTGGTCAGCGGCGGAGGGCTGCTTACCGTCACCGGCTATGTCGGACAACTCTTCGGCGCCACGGCGCCTCGTGGGATCCGTCGGGCTGCTCACCGCGGCGGCCGCTGCCCTGGTCCTGGGCCTGTCCGGGGGCGCCGCCGCCGACGGGCCGGACGGCGCCGGCAAGGGCTCGCACGCCTGCGCCGGTGACCAGTGGCCATGGGGCTGCCTCGCCGAGTGCGAGAGCAGCGGTGACTGGCACATCAACACCGGTAACTCCTTCTACGGTGGGCTCCAGTTCCACCAGCCCACCTGGGAGGACTTCGGCGGCCTCGCCTTCGCGCCGCGGGCCGACCTCGCCTCCCGTGAGGAGCAGATCGAGATCGCGAAGAAGGTCCAGGCCGCCCAGGGCTGGGGCGCCTGGCCGGAGTGCGCCCGGCGCTACGGGCTGACCGCCAAGAGCCGGACCCATGTCGTACGGCGCGGGGAGACGCTCGGCGAGATCGCGCGCAAGTACCGGGTGAGGGGCGGCTGGGAGGCGCTCTACAAGGCCAACCGATCGACCATCGGCCAGAACCCGAACCGGCTGTCGATCGGCACCCGGCTGCGGCTCCCCTAGGGCCTGCCCTGAACGGCCGGCCCGACGGCGTCAGGAGCCGAGACCGCGCCGGATCGCGAGCTCCACCGGTGAGTAGTCCCCGTCGGGCCGTTCGGTCCTGGGGTCCGCACCCGGCCTGGGGAGCAGTGGCGGCTGGGCCATGAAGCGCGGCGCGGTGCCCCGGTGGGGCTGTGCGGCGTGCACGAGGAACGGGTGACAGAGGTAGACGTCACCGGCGCGGCCGGTGGCCAGGGCGAGCGGGCGGTGTTCGGTGGCGGGCACGGCGCGCGCGGCGAGGTCCATGAAGGACAACCCGGCCTCGCCCTCCGGTCCGAGGAGCGCGGCGACGTCCAGATGGGAGCCGGCACGGATGCGGGTGGGCGCGTCGTCGTCGCCCACGTCGGACATCAGGAACAGCATCAGCAGCCAGCGGCCCCTGGACGCGGCGTTCACCCGGTAGGACATGAAGTCGGCGGGATCGGCCCCCGGAAAACTCGCGTCGATGTGCCAGCCGTCGTCGCCCGGTTCGTCGTCGCTGGGGAACCGCACCGGGAACGTGCCGAGGTCGCCGCGCGGCGCCCAGCGTCCCGGTCCGGCGAGGGCGTCGTACGCGGCGCGCAGCCGGGGCGCGTTGACGGCGGCCCGGAAGGGTTCCTGCCCGTAGTAGCCGAGCCGTACGACGGGGTCCTTCCATGTCGCCGGATCGCCGGGCTCACCCGGGATGTCCCGCCACATGATCTCCCGGCACTCCGCCGCGACCTCGGGTGAGAACGCGCCCTCCACACGGAGAAAGCCCTGCTCCACGAATGCGGACACGGCGTTGTCATCGATGGTTGATTCATCCATGGGGTCAGCGTGACGCGTGGGATGGGCGGCGGCCAGCGATTTTCCTGGTGCGCCGCCGGTGCGGGAGCGGGCGAGGCCGCCGGGCCGGGGTGAGCGGCGCTCGGCGGACGCCTCCGGTTCCTGCGGGGTGGAGGGGATTTGTGGCCCGCGGGTTCCATGGGGCAGCTACCGATGAACTAACTCTTTTGGAACAAGTTGGCGAAAGGCCCAACCCGGATCCCCGTTCCGCGGTCCTTCTCTAGTGCAGGGGGCCGCCTCGCACCATCAGGAGGGGAGTGCGAAGTGGCCCAGGGGGAGACCGGAAGACCAGGGGACACGGGGACGGATGCACATCTCATTCCTGATTCACAATGCCTACGGTATCGGGGGGACGATCCGGACGACGTTCAATCTGGCCCGGACGCTCGCCGAACGGCATGACGTCGAGATCGTGTCCGTGCTGCGCCACCGCGACGACCCGGTCTTCGACCTGGGTTCCGGTGTTTCGCTGCGGCATCTCGTCGACCTCAGGGAGAGCAGTCCGGGCCATGACGGCGCGGATCCCGAACACGCCCGTCCCGCCCGGGTCTTCCCCGCCGCCGAGGGCCGCTACGACCAGTACAGCGAGCTCACCGACCGCCGGATCGCCCAGCATCTGCGCCGGACGGAGGCGGACGTGCTGGTCGGCACCCGGCCCGGCCTCAATGTGCACATCGCCAAGCAGGCGCGCCGCGGCCCGGTGCGGATAGGCCAGGAGCACCTCACCCTGGACACCCACAACCGGGCGCTCAAGCTGGCGCTGCGCGGCGCCTATCCGCGCCTCGACGCGGTCACCACCGTCACCGAGGCCGATGCCGGCGCCTACCGCCGGACGCTGCGGCTGCCCGGCGTGCGCGTCGAGGCGGTGCCCAACAGCGTGCCGGCGCCCGCTGTCGCGCCCGCCGACGGCAGCGGCAAGTGGGTCGTCGCGGCCGGCCGGCTCGCCCGCGTCAAGCGCTATGACGTGCTCATACGTGCCTTCGCCCAGGTCGCCGCCGAGCGTCCCGACTGGCGGCTGCGGATCTACGGCGGCGGCGCCGAGAAGGCCGGGCTGCGCGCCCTGATCGACGAACTCGGCCTGTACAACCACGTCTTCCTGATGGGCCCGGCCAACCCTCTGGAGCCGGAGTGGGCCAAGGGCTCGATCGCCGCGGTCTCCTCCAGCCTGGAGTCCTTCGGGATGACCATCGTCGAGGCCATGCGCTGCGGTCTGCCGGTCGTCGCCACCAACTGCCCGCACGGGCCGGGCGAGATCATCGACGACGGGGTGGACGGCAAGCTGGTGCCGGTCGGCGATCCGGACGCGCTGGCCGCCTCGCTGCTGACGCTGATCAACGACGATGCCGCCCGCAAGCGGATGGGCGTGGCCGCGCTGGCCTCGTCGGCGCGCTTCGACCCCGCCACCGTCGCCGGGCGCTATGAGGCGCTCTTCGGGGAGCTGCTCGCCCGCAGGCGCGACAGCCGATGGCACAGCAGCCTGCATCGCGCCCGCGGAGCCCTGCTCAGCGGCGCCTACGCCACCAAGGACGCGGCCCGCGCCGCCATGAGAGGGGTGCGGACGGTATGACGGCGTCGAGCCAGTTGACCGTGACCGGACACGAGACGAAGGAGTCGTCCGCCATCGATCAGGAACCCATGGTTCCGGCGAGCACCGGGCCCGAGGGGCCCGGGCGGCCGGGCGAGCGGGGCGGCGAAGCGGCTCCGGTGGAGCTGCGGGCCGACTGCATCGCGGACTCCGCGGGCGGCCTCACCTTCGACCTGAACGCCCCTCAGGACACCCACACCACCTGGAGCGCGGCGCTGGTACTGCGGCTGCGCGGCGGCGACGGCGCGGACGACGAGGTACGGCTGCCGCTCGGGCCGAACGGCGCCGGCCGGCTGCGCGCCGTACTGCCCAGCACCGTCGCGCTCGCCGAGGGCCGCTGGAACGCCTACGCCGACCTCGGCGACGGCCGGGACCCCCGGCGTCTGCTGCCCGGCGTCAACGATCTGCGGTCGCTGGTGGACCGCCGGCCGCTGGCGGGCATCGGCCGGCTCGGGGTGCGCATCCCGTATGCGACGAAGTTCGGCAACCTCGCCCTGCGCAGCTGGCTGCGCGGCCCGCACGCCGAGGCCGGTGACATCCTCGTCGCGCCCGACGGCATGACGGTCTCCGGCCGGCTCTACGGTGCCGTCCCGGCCGCCGGCGCCCGTGCGGAGGCCCGTGCGCGCCGTAATCCGGCGGCCCCGGACACGGCAGCGGCCCCGGTCACCGTCCCGCTGACCGTCGAGGGCGCGGACTTCACCTTCACGCTGCCCTACGCGGAGCTGGCCGGCCGGTGGGAGCGCGGCAGCGAGCCGTGGGACCTGTGGCTGCGGCTCGCCGACGGTGCCCGGCCGGTGCGGATCGCCCGCCTCCTGGACGATGTCGCCGACAAGAAGCAGGTGTTCAGCTACCCGGCACTGCCGGTGCCGGCCGCCGCGGGCGAGCTCAGGATCGGCCCGTATTACACGCTCGACAACGACCTGGCCCTACGGGTCGCCGGGCCGGCCGAGGACTGACGGGGCACCGGCTGCGGTCCCGGTCCCGCATCGAGGACCGCAGCTGTCCGCAAAGGCTGCGAAACTCGGGCCATGTTGGAGACCTCGGCACGTCTGCTCCGCCTGCTCTCCCTGCTACAGGCCCACCGGGAGTGGTCCGGCGCGGAGCTCGCCGACCGGCTCGATGTCACCCCGCGCACGGTGCGCCGGGACATCGACCGGCTGCGCGAGCTGGGCTACCCCGTCCACTCCGCGCCGGGGACGGCCGGCGGCTACCGGCTCGGCGCGGGCGCCGAACTCCCGCCGCTGCTGCTGGACGACGACGAGGCGGTGGCGGTCGCGGTCGGGCTGCGCACCGCGGCGGCCGGGGGTGTCGACGGCATCGAGGAGGCATCCGTACGGGCGCTGGCGAAGCTGGAGCAGGTGCTGCCGCACCGGTTGCGGCGCCGGGTCGGGGCGCTGACCGCCTTCACCGTGCCGATCCTCGACGCGGGCGGGCCCCGGGTGGATCCGCACACCCTCACCGAGCTCGCGCACGCCTGCCGGGACAGCCGGCGGCTCCGCTTCGACTACACCACCCATGACGGCACGGCCTCCCGCCGCACCGTGGAACCGCTCCGCCTGGTCTGCGCCCGGCGCCACTGGTACCTCGTCGCCTGGGACGTGGACCGCGACGACTGGCGCACCTACCGTGCCGACCGCATCACCCCCACCCCGCCGCACGGGCCGCGCTTCGACCCCCGTCCGCCGCCGGCCGAGGACCTCGCCGCCTATGTCTCCCAGGGCATCTCCACCCGGGCCTACGCGATGCGGGCCACCGTGCTGCTGCATGCCTCCCTGGAGCAGGCCGCGGCGCGGATCAGCCCGGCGGCCGGGGTGCTCGAAGCGGTCGACGAGCAGCACTGTCTGCTGCGCACCGGGGCACACAGCCTCGACCTGATGGTGCTGCACATCGTGCTGACCGGCTTCGACTTCGAGGTCCGTGAGCCGCCGGAGCTGCTCGACAAGGTACGGGAGGTCAGGAACCGGCTGGATCGGGCGCTGGTACCACCACCGGCTGCTTCCCCACCTCCGGGTGGTGCAGATCGAAAGCCGGGGACTCGGAGCGGATCCTCGGCAGGGTCGTGAAGTTGTGCCGGGGCGGCGGTGAGGAGGTCGCCCACTCCAGGGACCGGCCGAAGCCCCAGGGGTCGTCCACGGTGACCCTGGCGCCGTAGTGGGTGGTCTTCCAGACGTTGTAGAGGAAGGGCAGCGTGGACAGCCCGAGCAGGAAGGAGCCGATGGTGGAGAACGAGTTCAGGGCCGTGAAGCCGTCGGCGGCCAGATAGTCGGCGTACCGCCGGGGCATGCCCTCCACCCCCAGCCAGTGCTGGACGAGGAAGGTGGCGTGGAAGCCGACGAACAGCGTCCAGAAATGGATCTTTCCCAGGCGCTCGTCGAGCATCTTGCCGGTGAATTTCGGCCACCAGAAGTAGAAGCCCGCGTAGGTGGCGAAGACGACCGTCCCGAAGACGACGTAGTGGAAGTGGCCGACGACGAAGTACGAGTCGGTGACGTGGAAGTCCATCGGCGGTGAGGCCAGGATGACGCCGGTCAGCCCGCCGAACAGAAAGCTCACCAGGAACCCGATCGACCAGAGCATCGGCGTCTCGAACGACACCGAGCCGTGCCACATGGTGCCGATCCAGTTGAAGAACTTCACCCCGGTCGGCGCCGCGATCAGGAACGACATGATGGAGAAGAACGGCAGCAGCACCGCCCCGGTCACGAACATGTGGTGCGCCCAGACCATCACCGAGAGCGCCGTGATGGCCATCGTCGCGCCGATCAGCATGACGTAGCCGAAGATCGGCTTGCGGGAGAAGACCGGGATGATCTCCGTGATGATGCCGAAGAACGGCAGCGCGATGATGTAGACCTCGGGATGGCCGAAGAACCAGAACAGGTGCTGCCACAGCAGCGCCCCGCCCCACTGCGCGTCGAAGACCACCGCCCCGAACTGCCGGTCCGCCTCCAGCACCAGCAGCGCGGCCGCCAGCACCGGGAAGGCCATCAGCACCAGGATCGAAGTGAAGAGCACGTTCCAGGTGAACACCGGCATCCGGAACATCGTCATGCCGGGCGCCCGCAGCACGATGATCGTGGTGATGAAGTTGACGGCACCGAGGATCGTGCCGAATCCGGCCAGCGCCAGCCCCATGATCCACATATCGGCGCCGATGCCGGGGGAGCGGACCATCGAGTTGAGCGGGGCGTAGGCCGTCCACCCGAAGGCCGGGCCGCCGAACGGGGTGAGGAAGCTGCCCAGCACGATCAGCCCGCCGAAGAGGAAGAGCCAGTACGAGAGCATGTTCAGCCGCGGGAAGGCCACATCGGGGGAGCCGATCTGAAGCGGCATGATCTCGTTCGCGAAACCGGCGAACGCGGGCGTGGCGAACAGCAGCAGCATGATCGTGCCGTGCATGGTCACCGCCTGGTTGAACTGCTCGGCGTTGATGATCTGGAGCCCGGGGCGGGCCAGCTCGGCGCGCATCACCATCGCCAGCAGGCCGCCCACCAGGAAGAACCCGAACGCGGTGATCAGGTAGAGGTGCCCGATCTTCTTGTGGTCGGTGGTGGTCAGCCAGTCCACCAGCACCGAGCCGGGGCGCCGCGCCCTGGAGGGCCGGATGTGCGCCCGGTCGGTGTCCGTAACCATCCGCTGCACCTCGTTCGTCGAAGGTGGACTGGGGCCCGGGACATGATGCTCGCGCGGCGGACGCAGGGCGAGAGGGCGCTCCGGTCCGTTCCGGTGGCATCCAGTCGGCCTCGGACGGCGGGGCGGTGGACGGCGGGGCCGGGAGAGCGCGGGGCCCGGTAAGCGAGGCGATGGGCGATGTGCGGGAAATGTGTGCGGAGTGTGTCTCGTTGGCTAATTTCCGGTCGGCCGATAAAGAGCGTCGGGTAATGCAAATCCGGAACTGCCGGGGATTGTTTTCGGACGGCGCGTCGCGTTGACCGGACTGACTGCGTCCGTTCCGTCTTCGATCAAGACGGAATTCCGGCCGATTAATTTTCCACCCGGTTGCGCCGTCACGCGGCGCGTACGGGTGACGGAAGTTCCGGCAAACGCGCGAACGTTCGCTGTGACACAAGTGTGACCAATGCCGGACCGGGAAGTCACCGGGGCGTGCGAGGGCGGGCCTTCCACGGGCCGTCGCGGGCGCCTACGGTGGCTGTCATGGACGTACCGAACCTCCCCGACAACCCCCAGGACGACATCGAGGCGTATGTCGGTCTCGCGCAGCAGGACGCCGAGGAGCAGGCGAGAGCGCGCGGCTGGACCACCGTCCGCTCGCTGCCGCCGGGCGCGATCATCACGATGGAGTACCTGGCCGGCCGGCTCAACTTCGAGGTCAAGGACGGCGAGGTGCACCGCACCTGGCAGGGCTGACCCCGGCGGTCGACGACGAAGGCCCCGGCCGCTCCTGGGAGCGGCCGGGGCCTTCGGTGCGGGGTTGAGGTGTGTGCGTACCGGCCCCGCGGCTGGTGGGGCGGTCAGCCGCTCCCGTTGCGGCCGCGCCCGGACGTCGGGCTCAGCGGCGTGGTGCGCGGGACGCGGTCCGCGTGCGGCGGCCGCCGGCTGCCCGCCGGGTTGGCCGGCGTGCGCTCCGAGCGGATGGAATACGGGCGCGACGGGTGGTGCGGCCAGCCGTCCGGGGTGTGCCCGGTGGCCGAGCGGCCGCCCGTCCCGGCGGAGATCGTCTCGCGTACGAGGACCTCGCCGTCGGAGGCGATGCGCTGCCGGGAGAGTCCCGGGGCCGGCGCGCCGGCCGGCAGCGGGCCGCGCAGCGAATCGGGGCGCAGCCGCAGCCACAGCCGCAGCAGGACGCCCATCAGGCGGTCCTCGAACCAGGTGATCGCGGGCTCCAGCCAGGGCATCGCCAGCAGCACCAGCAGCCCCGCGGCCCAGCCGAGCAGCACATCGCTGACCCAGTGCGTCCCGAGGTAGACGGTGGTCATGCCGACGCCCAGCGCGCCCAGCGCGGCGATCAGCGACAGCGTGCGGCGGCGCAGCGAGGTGGTCGCCAGGTAGGCCAGCACACCCCAGGTGACCACGGCGTTCGCGGTGTGACCCGAGGGGAATATGTCGCCGTCCAGCCACATCTCGTTGGCGCCGACCACGGTCGCGTAGTGCGGGCCGAGCCGGCCCATGCTGAGCTTGGCGGCGCCCACGGTGATGTTCAGCAGCAGCAGTGAGGCGCCGAGCACCAGGAGCGGGTGGAGGTTGCGCTGCCGCCAGCAGCGCCAGCCCAGCCAGGCGGCCACCGCCACCGCGGTCGGTCCGCGCTGCCCCAGCACCACGAAGTAGTCGAGGAAGGCATGGATCTCCGGCCACTGCTTGTAGGGCCGGAAGAACATGACCTGCCAGTCGAACGTGACCAGCCATGAAGTGGCCAGCACCCCGGCCACGATCGCGAAATAGACCGCCAGGGTGCCCCAGAACAGCCACATGCGGGTCCGGGTCATGCTGGGCGGTCGAACGCGATCGGTGGGGCGCTCCTCCATCTGGTCGAGCTTGTCATCGGTACGCACTCAATCGACGTTACCGCGTGTGATGTAGGTGCTTGGTCAAACTGTGCGCTTTGTAATGACGATGTGATGTGGAATGTGTCTCAATCGAGGCTTCGGCACAGGGATTTGGAAGCGAATTCCCGGCGATTCTCAATCGGCTCCCCGCATGCGCGTGTCGTCACCCTGAGCGCCTTATCCGCTTTTCCCCTCCGGGGTTTATCGGCTATTCGCCCACGGGTAGCGTGACGTTTCCTCACGGGGCGGTTACGGAGTGGACTCATCCGGTCACGTGGAGTGGTGGCAGGGAGTCATGGCGGGCCCGAACCATTCAGCCAGAAGGCCCCGTAGGCCGCGGAGCCCGCCGCCGCCACCCCGACGGCCAGCCAGGTCCACAGTGGGCGTCTTCGCGCGAGCGCCGCCGCCAGGGGGAGCAGCAGCGGGTAGGCCGGCAGCATCAGCCGGGGCTTGGAACCGAAGTAGCCCTTGGCGGTCAGCGCGAGCAGCAGCACCGCCCCGCCGTAGACCGCCAGCGCCAGCGGCTGCCCCTGCCGGATCCCGTGCACGTAGAGCCAGGCAACCAGCCCGACGCCGACGGCCAGGGCGAGTCCGGCGGCGAACGCGGGCCCCGACAGCTGGTGCCACACGAAGGTGCCGAACGCGAGCCCCCCGTCGAAGCCGTTGCCCCAGCCTTCCTGGACGTCCAGATAGCCGCTGAACGAGCCCTGCCGCGCGCCGACCCACAGGAAGAAGCCGCACCAGCCGAGCGGCGCGAGCAGTACACCGGGCAGCATCCCCGGGTGCCGGCGCGCGGCCGTGCGCAGCCCTGCCCCGCCGGCCCGCTCCCGCCACAGCGTCACCGCCGCGGTGAGCCACACGGCCGCCACCACCGCCGCGCCCACCGGCCGGGTCAGCCCGGCCAGCGAGGCCAGCAGCCCCGCCCACAGCCAGCGCCCGGTCAGCACGGCGTACACGCTCCAGGCCGCGAGCGCGGTGAACAGCGCCTCCGAGTACGCCATCGACTGCACGATCCCGACCGGCAGCGCGGCCCACAGCGCCGCGAGCGCGACCCCGGCCCGCGGCCCGTGCAGCCGCTCCCCCGTCGCGTACAGCGCCCAGGCCGCACCCAGTGACGTCAGCCAGGCCACCAGCAGTCCCGCGTCGGCGGGCGACAGCGGAGTGAGCGCCGACAGTCCGCGCTCCAGCCAGGGGAGCAGCGGGAAGAAGGCGAGGTTGGAGTGCACCTCGCCGTTGGCCAGCGTGACGGTGTAGCCGTAGCCCTGCTCGGCGACCCGGGTGTACCAGAGCGCGTCCCAGCGGGCGGTCAGCAGGGTGTGCCAGTTCTTGCCGTCGGCCGCCGACCAGAGGGCGAGGGCCACGAGGCCCAGCAGCCGGATCGCCGCATACGCCAGCAGCGCGGGCGCGGCCCGGCACAGCGCGGCCCGTACGACGGATACGTCGTACGGGGTCCGGCCGGGAACGGCGGCGGAGGCAAGATCGTTCATCGGGACGATTATCCAGGTGGCCGAAGAACGACTGCCGACGGCAGGTGGGGGAACGCATGGCGCTGCGATGAGCGTCTCATCGTGAGGTGAGCCACGCGGCACGCCACGGGACTCGCGTAGTCTGAGCGTCTTAACTCGCCCGTGCCGCCGGTTCGCCCGGGGCGTTTTCGCGCCCTGTTCCGTGGCCGCGAGAGCATGACTGGAGGTGCTGCATGTCCGGGACGACCGCGTCCGGCAGTGGACGGACGGCTGGTGTTCCCCGGCTTACACGTGGTGGTGCGAACCGCTGGACCGTGCTGATCGTGCTCTGCGTCAGCCTGCTCTTCGTCGCGCTGGACACCACGATCCTGTACGTCGCCGTGCCTTCGGTCACCGAGGACCTGCGACCGGGACCCGTCGAGCTCCTCTGGATCGTCGACGTCTATCCGCTGATCGCGGCCTCGCTGCTGATCCTCTTCGGCACCCTCGGCGACCGCGTCGGGCGCCGCCGCGTCCTCCTCCTCGGCTACGGCCTCTTCGGCCTGGCCTCGGCCGCCGCCGCGCTCGCGCCCAATCCGCAGATCCTGATGGTGGCCCGCGCCCTGCTCGGCATCGGCGGCGCCATGATCATGCCGGCCACGCTGTCGATCCTGCGTCAGGTCTTCCCCGACCGGCGCGAGCGCGCGGTCGCCATCGGTGTGTGGAGCGCGGTGGCCGCGGTCGGTGCCGCGGTCGGCCCGGTCCTCGGCGGCTTCCTCGTCGAGAACTTCTGGTGGGGCTCGGTCTTCCTCATCAACATCCCGATGATGGCCGCGATGCTGCTGATAGGACGGTGGCTGCTGCCGGAGTCGCGCGGGGAGCGCAACGGCCCCTGGGACGTGATCGGTGCGATCGTCGCGGCGCTCGGTGTGCTCGGGATCGTCCTCGGCGTGAAGCGGATCGGCAGCGGTGCGGCCGTGGTGGGCCCGACCACGCTGCTGCCCATCGTCCTCGGCGTCCTGCTGCTGGTCCTCTTCGTCCGCCGCCAGCGCCGCCGCAAGGACCCGCTGATCGATGTGCGGCTGTTCGCCCGGCCCGCGTTCGGCACCTCCGTCGGCTGCATCGTGCTGGCCATGCTCGCCCTGGTGGGCCTTCAGCTGATCGCCGTTCAGTACCTCCAGCTGGTGCTCGGACTGAGCCCGCTGGAGACCGGGCTGCGGATGCTGCCGCTGGTCTTCGCCGCGATGGCCGCCGGCCTCACCGGCTCGAAGATGCTTCAGGCCCTGGGGCCGCGCGCGATGGTCTCCCTCGGCTTCGTGCTGACCGCCGTCGCGGTGCTCTGTCTGACCGCGATGAGCGCTCAGGACCGCCCCTGGCTGCTGTCCCTGGGCTTTGTGCTGCTCGGCTTCGGTTTCCAGTCCACGCTGTTCGGGGCCTACGAGTCGATGCTCAGCGAGGCGCCCGCCGAACAGTCCGGCGGTGCCGCCGCGATCGGCGAGACCTCCTACCAACTCGGCGCCGGTATCGGTGTCGCCCTGCTCGGCAGCGTCATGAACGCCGCCTACGCCCCCGGCCTGAACCACGTCGACGGTGTCCCCGCGCGGGCCTCCGCCTCGGCGGCGCACTCCCTCGGCGAGGCATACAAGGTCGCCGCCGGTCTGGGCGGAGCCGCCCGCGCCGCCCTGCGGGAGGCCGCCCGGGACTCCTTCGTCCGCGGGCTGCACGTCACCCTCGTCGCCAGCGCCGTGCTGCTGCTGGTCGGCGCCGGGATCGCGCTGCGGCTGCCGCGCCGGGCGGCGGACTCCACGGAGCGGGCGGAGGCGGACGGTGAGCCCGCCCCGGGTGAGGGCGCCGGCCGCGGCAGCAGCGAGCCCGCCCCGGCGAGCTCCGGCCGCTGACCCGGCTCTCCTCCCGGGCGTCCCTGCCCCGCCGCGCGGCGGTGACCCTTGCCGCGCGGCACCATGGCCCGTACCGTCGGATGCGCAAATAACTACCAGTGCTAGTTTTTCGCATCCGCCGGAGGCCCGCCATGTCCGCACCGCCGTCCTCGACGCTTCCGCCGTTCGACCCCGGCGACCCCCTGGGCCTCGACGACCTGCTGACCGACGAGGACCGCGCCGTACGGGACACCGTCCGCCGGTGGGCCGCCGACCGGGTGCTGCCGCAGATCGCCGACTGGTACGAGCGCGGCGAACTGCCCGGCATCCGCGAACTCGCCCGTGAGCTCGGCTCCCTCGGCGCGCTCGGGATGTCCCTGACCGGCTACGGCTGCGCGGGCGCCTCCGCCGTCCAGTACGGTCTGGCCTGCCTGGAGCTGGAGGCCGCCGACTCCGGTATCCGCTCGCTGGTCTCCGTCCAGGGCTCGCTCGCCATGTACGCGATCTGGCGCTTCGGCTCCGAGGAGCAGAAGCAGCAGTGGCTGCCCCGGATGGCGGCCGGCGAGATCATCGGCTGCTTCGGCCTGACCGAGCCCGACATCGGCTCCGACCCCGCCGCGATGCGGACCTACGCCAAGCGCGACGGCGGGGACTGGGTGCTCAACGGCCGCAAGATGTGGATCACCAATGGCTCGGTCGCCGGTGTCGCGGTCGTCTGGGCGCAGACCGACGAGGGCATCCGCGGCTTCGTGGTCCCCACCGACAGCCCCGGCTTCTCGGCCCCCGAGATCACCCATAAGTGGTCCCTGCGTGCCTCGGTGACCAGCGAACTCGTCATGGACGACGTACGGCTGCCGGCCGATGCGGTGCTCCCGGAGGTCACCGGACTGCGCGGCCCGCTCGGCTGTCTCAGCCACGCCCGCTACGGCATCGTCTGGGGCTCCATGGGCGCCGCGCGCGCCAGCTTCGAGGCGGCGCTGGACTACGCGAAGACCCGGGAACAGTTCGGCAAGCCGATCGGCGGCTTCCAGCTCACCCAGGCCAAGCTCGCCGACATGGCGCTCGAACTGCACAAGGGGATCCTGCTGGCCCATCATCTGGGGCGGCGGATGGACGCGGGGCGGCTGCGCCCCGAGCAGATCAGCTTCGGCAAGCTGAACAACGTACGGGAGGCGATCGGGATCTGCCGCACGGCCCGGACGATTCTCGGTGCCAACGGGATCTCGCTGGAGTACCCCGTCATGCGGCATGCGACCAACCTCGAATCGGTGCTCACCTACGAGGGCACCGTCGAGATGCACCAGCTGGTGCTGGGCAAGGCGCTCACCGGCCTGGACGCCTTCCGGTGAGCGGCCTCGCCCGCTGAGCGGGGCGCCGCGCCACCCGGGGGCCGGTGCGCCGGTGGCGGCCCCGCGGGCGCCCGGACCCCGTCCGGACAGCCGCGGGACGGCTCAACTCTGGTTGAAGAAACCGCCGTTGCGGTGGCCGCGGGCCTCCCCGCTGACCACCTTGTAGTCGGCGGGGGTCAGCAGGAACACACGGGTGGCGACCCGCTCGATCGAACCGCGCAGACCGAAGGTCAGGCCGGCCGCGAAGTCCACCACCCGCTTGGCGTCGGAGGGCTCCATGGCCGTCAGGTTGACGATCACCGGGACGCCGTCCCGGAACAGTTCGCCGATGCCGCGGGCGTCCCGGAAGCTCTCCGGGGAGACCGTGGCGATGCGGGTGCCCTGGTCCTGGGCGGCCTCGTCGGCCACTCGGACCCGGGGGTCGGTGGCCCAGGGGCTGTCGCCCGAGTCACCGGCATCGGGTCCCTCGGCGTAGTCGTCGTCGTAGTAGCGCTCGTCATCACTGTCGTCGACGAGGCCAAGCCAGGCACTCGCCTTGCGCACCGATCCCATTGACGCCTCCTCTCACCCGCGGTCTCTGCGTGTCCGCCCCTATCGTCGTTCATGAGGCGGAGGGTGTGCCAAGTGGATAGCCGCCGCACGGGGGGTTCGTGACACATCTGGTGCAAAGAGGGTGGCGCAGCATCAGCTTACGCGCCCCGTAAGGAAACTGACAGTACGACGAACATCACGGTCGGTACTCTATCGGGTGAGCGGGGCCGATGAGGGCAAGAAATCGCAGCGGACCCCCGGGTCGGTTCGTGCACGGGACCAGGGCAAATGCCAAGGGACTCGGCGGAGGGGCGCGGGATAGCCCGATGATCGGGAGACTGGCCCATCGGAGGGGTGTTGACGCGGCGGCGGATTCCGACCTGTGTCCACCGGACCCGCTTCCCTCGAAAGTTGAGCGAGCCGATTGTCCGACGATGGCAGCCGGAGGACCGCGTTCCGGGTGGCTTGTGCGCCCCCCGGCAGGGCGCATCATTCGCGCCACGTCGCGCAGCCTCCCCGGATCCCGGCGCCGAAGTGGTACGGGGGCGGGGCGGCCGTCCCACGGACCCGTCGTACGGGGCGCCCTGGGGCCGCAGACTGACCGGCGCCCCGCCATGCCTTTGCCCGTCACCCCGCGGGCGGGTCGGAACCGTATCGTCCACTGATCCGTCCCACCCGTGACCGAGGGGGTCAGCGCCGCCCCGGCAGCCGTCAACGCGGCTGCCGGGGCGTTGTGTTGGGGGCGGTGGTGAGGTTGCGGCCGTGTGTCGGGCGTGAGACATCGGTGCGGACCTCTTGCGCGGCGGGGGTGGTGCGCCCGAGACTCCGCTCAGCGCTTGTCAGGGGCACGCCGAAAATGAACGTGCGGATTCTGGTGTGCCCGTTGGCTGCGCCTCACCGGCCGCCCACCGGCGGCCCCCGATCCCCTCGGAGGAATCAGTGAGGAACGAGCGCACCACCCCCCGCAGCGGCGTGGCGAGACGCACCCGGCTGATCGCCGTGGCGTCCGGACTGGTGGCCATCGGTGCCATCGCCATCCCGACCGCCAACGCACAGAACCCCGCCCCCACACAGAAGTTCAGCGCCGCCCAGCTCTCCGCCGCCGGGAACGCGGTACGTGCCGCGGATGTCCCGGGCACCGCCTGGCGGGTCGACGGCGCGACCCGCACCCTGGTCGTCACCGCCGACCGCACGGTCTCCCGGAGCGAGATCGCCAAGATCGAGCGGGCCGCGGGCAGCAACGCCGACGCGGTCCGCATCGACCGGATCGCGGGCACCTTCCGTAAGTTCATCTCCGGCGGCGACGCCATCTACGCACCCAGCTGGCGCTGCTCGCTCGGCTTCAACGTCCGCAGCGGCAGCACCTATTACTTCCTGACGGCCGGGCACTGCACCGACGGCAACCCGCCGTGGTACACCAACTCCTCGCACACCACGAGCATCGGTCCGACCGCCGGTTCCAGCTTCCCCGGCAACGACTACGGCATCGTGAAGTACACGAACTCCTCCGTGGCCCACGCGGGCACGGTCGGCAGCCAGGACATCACCAGCGCCGGCACCCCGAGCGTCGGCCAGTCGGTCACCCGCCGGGGCTCCACCACCGGCACCCACAGCGGCAAGGTCACCGCACTGAACGCCACCGTGAACTACGGCGGCGGGGACATCGTCTCCGGCCTCATCCAGACCACGGTCTGCGCCGAGCCCGGCGACAGCGGCGGTCCCCTCTACTCCGGGACCAAGGCGCTCGGTCTCACCTCCGGGGGCAGCGGTGACTGCACCTCCGGCGGCACCACGTTCTTCCAGCCGGTCACCGAGGCGCTGAGCGCGTACGGCGTGAGCGTCTACTGACGCCGGCCGGCTGAGTCCGTACGGCCCGGGATCGCGCGGCCCGGGCCCGTACGGCGGGATTCCCGCACACCACGCCGGACCTGGCTCCGGCGGTATGACGGCCCCCGTCCGCCGGCGGACGGGGGCTCCTCGGTGTCCGCCGACGGTCTCGACCGCCTTCCAGGCCGGGCATACCATGGTAAACAGCGTGATCCAGACATGTGCGGCATATCTTCAGGGAGCCGTGATGGTCGAAGAACTGGTGACGGCGGCGGTGGCGCTGGCCTGCACGGGCACGGTGTATCTCATGGCGGCGGCGCGGGTGGTCAAGCAGTACGAACGCGGTGTGGTGCTACGGCTGGGGCGGCTGGCCTCCGAGGTGCGCGAGCCCGGGTTCACCATGATCGTTCCGATCATCGACCGGATGCGCAAGGTCAATATGCAGATCGTCACGATGCCGGTGCCCGCCCAGGAGGGCATCACCCGCGACAACGTCACGGTGCGGGTCGACGCGGTCGTCTATTTCAAGGTCGTGGACGCCGCCGACGCGGTGATCCGGGTCGAGGACTACCGCTTCGCGGTCTCCCAGATGGCGCAGACCTCGCTGCGGTCGATCATCGGCAAGAGCGAGCTGGACGATCTGCTGTCGAACCGCGAGAAACTCAATCAGGGCCTGGAGCTGATGATGGACAGCCCGGCCATCGGCTGGGGCGTGACCGTCGACCGGGTGGAGATCAAGGATGTCTCGCTGCCGGAGACGATGAAGCGGTCGATGGCCCGCCAGGCGGAGGCCACCCGCGACCGGCGTGCCCGGGTGATCAACGCGGACGCCGAGCTCCAGGCGTCGAGGAAGCTGGCCGAGGCGGCCGAGGCGATGTCCGGCCAGCCCGCGGCGCTGCAACTGCGACTGCTCCAGACCGTGGTGGCGGTCGCCGCCGAGAAGAATTCCACCCTTGTCCTGCCTTTCCCGGTCGAACTGCTGCGGTTCCTGGAGCGCTCCGGGCTCCAGGCCCAGGCGCAGACCGCGGCCGCGGAGGCGGAGCGGGACGGTGTGCAGCGGCCTGCCCCGGCGGTGCCCCGGTCGTCGCGTACGGCCGTCGAGCACGGTACGGAGGACGCCCTGCCGCCGGAGCTGGCGGACCTCCCGCCGGTGGAGGATCTGCCGTAGGCCGCCCTCGCGCATGAGGGTCTGAGGCGGGCGCCGGCTGCCTTTCTGATGTGCCACTGAATGCCGTATGTACCCCTTGGTACGGGTATATATGGCGTTTTTGAGGGCCCGGGGGCGGCTCCCGGCCGGTGTTTTCCGGCCAGCTATAGTCCTCACACGTTGCCGTCCGCCGCACGCTTCGCGTGCCCGCTGATGTCCGCACTCGGGTCGAGGTGCACGGATGTCGGTGTGTGCTTCGTGTGGCGAAGTGGTGAACTCCCGCATGTGAGACCGGAACTCGGTCTTGTGCGCGAGTGAGGCGGATGGGAATACTCGGCCCCACCTTGGCATGGACGCGACTCCCCGAGCCGCCGCTCCTCGGGGCGGACCCGTGCCAGTCCTGATCCCCTACTCTCCGGGCCCGGGCAACTCCCCACAGTTTCCGGGCTCTTCCCCCCACGGGAGGCCCTGAGTTGAAGCACCGACGCATACCCAACCGGCGCGCCGTCATCGCGGGCGCCGGTGCGCTCGCCCTCGCCGCCACCGCCACCGTCACCCTCGCCAACGCCAACGCGTCCCAGGCCCCCGCCCCCAAGCCGACGCCCGCCAAGCTGACCTCGGCGGCGGCGAGCACGCTCGCCTCCCACCTCAAGACGGACACCGCCGGGGCGTTCTATGACGCCAAGGCCAAGAAGCTGGTGGTCAACGTCGTGAACCAGGCGGCGGCCAAGGCCGTACGGGCGAAGGGGGCACAAGCCAGACTCGTCAAGCACACCTTCGCCCAGCTCGACTCGGCCCGGCAGACGCTGAAGTCGAAGGCGACCATCCCCGGCACGTCCTGGGGCATCGACCCGCAGAGCAACAAGGTCGTGGTGACCGCCGACCGCACGGTCAAGGGCGCCAAGCTGGACAAGCTCACCACGGTCGCCAAGAGCCTCGGTGACAAGGTCGAGGTCCGCCACAGCAAGGGGCAGTTCAAGCCCTTCATCGGCGGCGGCGACGCGATCTGGGGGAGCGGTGCCCGCTGCTCGCTCGGCTTCAACGTCGTCAAGGACGGCCAGCCGCACTTCCTGACGGCCGGCCACTGCGGCAACGAGATCAAGAGCTGGTCCGACCAGCAGGGCGGCTCGGCGATCGCCACCACCGAGGACTCCAAGTTCCCCGGCGACGACTACTCGCTCGCCAAGTACACCGGCGACACCGCGCACCCGAGCGAGGTCGACCTCTACAACGGCAGCACCCAGAAGATCACCAAGGCCGCGGAGGCCACCGTCGGCGAGAAGGTGCAGCGCAGCGGCAGCACCACCCAGGTGCACGACGGCACCGTCAAGGCGCTGAACGCCAGCGTCAACTACCAGGAGGGCACGGTCGAGGGGCTGATCCAGACCGATGTCTGCGCCGAGCCCGGCGACAGCGGTGGCGCGCTCTTCGACGGCGAGTCCGCCCTCGGTCTCACCTCCGGCGGCAGCGGCGACTGCTCCAACGGCGGCGAAACCTTCTTCCAGCCGGTCACCGAGGCCCTGAAGGCATACGGCGCGGAAATCGGCTGACCCACCGGCCCACTCCGCAGCAGCTCGGCGCACGGTGCCGGGCCCCGGATCCGCTCAGCGTCCGGGGCCGGCACCGTCCCGCGGCGCTCAGCCGTCCGTGCCCCGGGCGGCGTCCCGGCCGTCACCCGGCCCGAACGCCGCCAGTGCCTCCTCGGCGGAATGCCGGGCCCGGACATAGGTATCCGCCCACGCGGCCGCCGACGGAGAGCCCGATTCCCGGGCGATCCGGGCGCAGGCCGCCTCGTGATCGAAGGCCGTATGCCGCAGTGTGACCGCTCCGCCGCCCGGCCCCAGCAGCGCCCAGTGGGCGCCCGGCCGGCCGTACGGCATGCCGACGCTCCCCGGATTGACCACCAGCCGCCCGTGGGTGAACCGGACGAACGGCATATGGGTGTGCCCGCAGACCACCGTCCGCACGGCCTCGGGCACCCCCGCCAGCACCTCCGCCCAGCGCTCCGGCCGGGAGTCGACCAGCGCGATCTCGGTGTCGTCGCGCGGGGTGGCATGACAGAAGAGGACCGGCCCGAGACCGGCCACCTCCAGCGTCACGGTGGCGGGCAGCGACCCCAGGAACTCCAGCTCGTCCGGGCCGAGTTGACCCGCCGCCCAGGCATCCATCGGATCCGCCGGTCCGTTCCCCGGCCGGGCGGCGGCCATCTCGCGGTCGGCGTTGCCGCTGATCCACACCGCCCGGTCACCGAGGGCGCGCAGCCGCGCCAGGGTCTGGCGGGGGAGTGGCCCGGCGAGCAGATCACCGGTCAGCACGATGCGGTCGGCGGCCCGGACGTCCGGCTCGGCGAGCACCGCCTCCAGCGCCGGCAGCACGGCATGGATGTCGGAGAGCACGGCGACGCCCGCGCCGGTGGGGGAAGGTTTCATGCGCCGAGCGTAGGGACCGTCGACGCTCCCTCGCACGGGAAATCCCCGGGCACCACTGTCCGGTGCCCGGGGATTTCCGGTGTGAGGGAGCGGTCAGAAGTCGAAGACCGCGCCCATGCCGTCGGCCATCGCGCAGGAGTTGGCGAAGGTGTAGGTGTACGAGACCCGCTTGCCCTGCCACACGCCGTCGGCGGTGACCACGTAGGGGTCCCACTCCCTGGTGCACAGCCGGTCGGACGGGGCGGTGGTCACCGCGTTGAAGTCACCGGCCACCGTGCGCAGTTCGGCGCAGGCGGCTTTCGGGTTCGGGTGGCTGCCGGTCGCCCCCGGCATACAGCTGAGCGTCACGGCGCGCTGCACCGTGGCGGTCGCGCGGCTTTCGCCCTGGCCGGCTGTCAGCACCAGTGCCGTGGGGGCGTAGAGCCCGCCGGTCCGCGCGGGCTGCGCCGGTGCGGCGACAGCGTGCGCGGTGGTGGCGAGCGTGCCCAGGACCAGTGCCGCGCCGAGCGCGACCGCCCCAGTGATGTACCGCATGACGAACACTCCCTTGCTCGAAGGTGCAGATACCGGACGGGAGTCTGGCCCAACCGCACACCGAAAGCATCCCGAGTGGGCAAGGAGCGATCGCTTTGAGTCGTTAGATGAAAGCTGAGAGTAATGGCGCGAACCGGCCGGAGGCGGTACCGGACGGGCGGGGCGAAGCGGTGTGCGGCCAGCGGGGATGCCGCCGCCGGCATGCCCCGGGCAAACGCCACTCGGCCACGCAGCGAAGGGATTCGGCCACCGACCGGTCGTTCGGGCGGGTTTCGATCTCCGGTGATTGGCTGAAGTGGGGGGCCGGAGGCTCCCTCCGTGCTGCCCGGGGCGTTCGTAAAGGTAAGAACCGGCCGCCCGTTGGTCGCCTTACCGCCCCGGTGTGCCCGTAGCGGTGCCCTCCTTCACCGGCTCCGGCCGTCCGCCGCGGCGCCCTCCTCATCGCCTCGCCGGCCCAAGTCCTCCTTGTTTTCCCGCCCGTTCACTTCGTATGCCCCGGTCATTTCCGGCAGCCCCGCCGTCAGGGCCCGCATGGCCCGCACCACCAGCGCGGCGGGCCCCCGCGGCCCGTCCGGCGCCGCGTCTCCCGCCGCCCACTCCTCCACCGCGATCCGCATCGCGGTGTTCGCGGCGGCCGCGGTCAGCCGGGCCGCCCACGGGTCCGCGCCGGTCAGCCGTGCCAGGACCGGCCGCAGCGCCTCTTCGGAGTCGTGATGCACCCGGTGCCAGACCGCGCGCAGCGCCGGATCGCCCGGCATCGCCCGCAGCAGCCCGCGGGTCCAGCGCAGCGCTTCGGCGGCCGGCTCGTCGGCGGGCGTCAGGGCCCGGCGGGCCGCCCGCTCCAGCACCTCGTGTACGGGGAGGGCGTCCGCATCCGCCGGCGGCGTGGCCAGATCGTCGATCCACTCCCGCACCCCGTTGGCCAGCAGTGGCACCACCGCGTCCTCCTTGGTGCGGAAGTAGCGGTAGAAGGTGCGCAGCGCGACTCCTGAGGTGCGGGCGATCTCCTCGGCGGTGACGGCGGCGCCGTGCTCCGTGAACAGGGCCGCCGCGGTACGGGCGATCTCCAGCTGGGTCTCGGCCTTGCGCCGCTCGGTGAGCGAGGGGCGGGGCGGCGGGGTGGAGCGGGGCGCGGTCGGCATGGCTTCAGTGTAGAGAGCGCGTGTCAAGGTGGCACGGAAGGCGTGGGTGGCACGACGTGCCAGATTCGGGTTAGCGTGCCCGGGTACCTCGGGAACGGAGCTGGACCATGGATCGCTTTGACGGACGCCGCGCACTGATCACCGGAGCCGGCTCGGGCATCGGCCGGGCGACGGTCCACCGGATCCTCGCCGAGGGCGGCCGGGTGGTGGCGGCGGACGTCGACGCCACGGGCCTGCGGAGCACCGCCGACCGGGCCGCCGCGGAGGGCACCGGCGGCCGGCTGGAGACCGTGGTGCTGGACGTGGCCGACGAGGCGGCGGTCCGTGCGGGCGTCGCCACCGCGGTGGCCGCCCTCGGCGGGCTGGACGTCCTGGTCAACGCGGCCGGCATCCTGCGCGCCGCACACACCCACGAGACCGGCCTGGACCTCTTCAACCAGGTCATCAGGGTCAATCTGACCGGCACCTTCCTGATGATCCGTGAGTCGCTGCCCGCCCTCCTGGAGGGCGAGGCGCCGGTCGTGGTCAACTTCAGCTCCACATCGGCCTCGTTCGCGCACCCGTACATGTCGGCGTACGCGGCGAGCAAGGGCGGCATCCAGTCCATGACGCACGCCATCGCGAGCGAGTACAGCAAGCAGGGGCTGCGCGCGGTGTGTGTGGCACCGGGCTCCATCGCCAGCGGCATGACCAGCGGCCCGGTGCCGGGACTGCCCGAGGACGCCGACATGACCCTGTTCACCAAGCTCTTCCCGGCCCTGGGGGAAGGCTTCGCCGGCCCGGAGACGGTCGCCGGGGTCATCGCGATGCTCGCCTCGCGGGACGGCGCGTTCATCACCGGTACGGAGATCCGGATCGACGGCGGCACGCATATGTGAGCCTGCCGCACTCCCCGTAGAACAGCTCCGTCACCGCATCGACGACATCACGCTCTGCGTGTCCGAGCCGGTCACCAAACGCGGTGCGGCACGGCAGCACTGCCGGTCACCTCATCCTCGTGCGCGTGATCGTCAGCCAGATGCTCCTGCGTATCGACGTGAATGACGGGCGAGAGACCCGGCTGCAAGGCGTCCGCTCCGCCAGCCGCGGTCTGCTCGTGCCGTGCAGGTCATGGCCTGGATCGACGTCGCAGTGACCAGGAGCTCGAAGACACCTACCGTTTGGGCTGGTCGGCCCTCTTGGCCTGAACGTCTTCGGCTGTCAGGGCCTTACCGCCGACCGCCCATTCGCCACTGGGCGTTTCGGTGATCACCACATGCGTCACCGGTCGCAGTGCCTCACCTTCGATGGCGATCAACGCCTCGGAGACATCTTCGACCATCTTCTGCTTCTCCTCGGGGGTGAATACCCCTGCGATCACCTTGATGTCGATGAATGGCATCGGATACCTCCCACGTGATGGTGAGATCCGGCCGTCATGCCGCTCCGGCTTCGGGGCCGAACGCGGTGTGGGCTTGGTGTCCACTGAGGGGAAGTGGGAGCCGGCAATCCGCGTGGCTTCTCGCGGCCTGCCTGAGCAGTGTTTCGTAGCCGGCTCCCGGCCCTCGTCCGGCCGGCCCGGTTGACCGTCGAGCCGTGACGGATGTCAACCGCTGCTTGCGCCGGCACGTTTCTCCCAGTGTCGCAGATCGACTCCGGTGACGTCCGGGAGCGCGGAACCAGCCACATGGACAGGCTGCTCAAGAGGTGCCTAGGCGCTGGGCCGGCCCGGTGCCGCATCTCGCCCCAGGTGTCGTTGCGGCCGGTCGGCGGGGAGGGTCATGGCGGGCTCTCGCCCTTCTTGCGGAAGACCGACAGGGTCAGGGTGAGCAGGATGCCGCCCGCCGCCCAGGCGGCGAGCACCAGGAGTGGGCCGGTGATCGCGTTGCCGCGGAAGTAGGCGAGGGAGCGGGCCGTCCAGGTGCCCGCGCCCGGCGGGAGGGCGGGGCCGATGGCGCGCCAGAACGGGGGCAGCAGCGGGTAGGGGTAGGCGCCGCCCGCGCTCGGATTGCCGAGGATGACGATCAGCAGGATCGCCAGGCCGATGCCGAGGATGCCCAGCAGGGCCTGGCAGGCCAGGGTGGTGGCGCCCACCGCGAAGACGGTCAGGGCGCCCAGCCCCCACAGTCCGAAGAAGGTGCCGGGCAGGGCGCCGAGGACCGGTCCGACGATGATCGCGCCGGCCAGCCCGGCGGCGAGCGCGTAGACGGCGAGCGCGGCCAGCCGGATGACCGCCCGGTGTCCGTTCGAGGGGCGCGCCCCGGCGCTGATCGCGAGGATCGCGGCGCACAGATAGCCGCCGACGCACCAGCCGACGACGAGGTAGAAGGACGACAGGCTGCGGCTGTCGCCCGCGGCGGCGGGGGCCACGTCGACCGTGCGGACGCTGCGGTGTCCGGCCTTCTCGGCCGAGCGGACGACCAGTTCGACCGCCTGGGCCAGGGAGGCGCCGCCGCCGCTTGCGACCAGCAGCCGGTCGGTGCTCCCGCGCGGGTTGACGATCAGTGCGCCGTCGATGGTCCGGTCCGCGAGCTGCTGCCGGGCGGCCCGTTCGGAGGGCAGCGCGCGCGGGTCCAGGGGAGAGCCCGGCAGCCGGTCCAGTTTGTCCACCAGTTGCGCCCTGGCCTGCGCGGGGGCGACGACGCCGAGCGGCACATCGGCCGGTGCGGGGTGGTGGAAGGCGCCGGTGTACGACGTGATGAAGGCGATCACCAGCCCCAGGACGCCGAGCACCAGCAGTGAGGCGTGCGGCGTCACCGCGCTCTTCACCTCCCCGAGGAAGGTGGTGCGGGTGCCGTCGTCCGTCGTGGCCATGCCTCGCTCCTCGCCACACGTCAGCGGCCGGGTCCGGTGCTTTTGTGCCCTTATCTTCCGGTTGGCGGCAGAGGTGCGCAGATCGGTGGGGCTGATCGGCGGATCGGTGACCGGCCTCTCGGCATATCTTCGTACGAATGTTCGATGCGCGGGTTATGGTGGAGAGGAGGAACGGGGGACGCAAGGTCAGCCGGGGGGCGGATGAGGTGCAGGAGGTGCGGATGCCCGGGTTCACGCATCTGCACACCGCTTCGGGGTTCTCCCTGCGCTACGGCGCCTCCCATCCGGAGCGGCTCGCCGAGCGCGCCGCCGAACGCGGCATGGACGCCCTCGCGCTGACCGACCGGGACGGGCTCTCCGGGGCCGTACGGTTCGCCAAGGCCGCGGCCGAAGCCGGTATCCGCCCGCTGTTCGGCAGCGAACTCGCCGTGGCGGAGCGCGCGTCGGCGCCCACGCCCACCGCGCGCCGCCGCACTCCGGTGCGCGGCGGTGCCTTCCTCGACGAGTCCGCCGCCCGCGCCGTCTTCCTGGCCCGCGAGGGCGCGGCCGGCTGGGCCGCCCTGTGCCGGCTGGTCTCGGCCGCCCACGCCGGACAGAGGGAGCAGCCCGTCCTCCCGTGGAACGCCCTGGAAGCCGCCACGGACGGACTGACCGTGCTGCTCGGACCGGACTCCGAGGTCGGCCGGGCGCTGGCGGCCGGCCGACCGGACCGCGCCGCGCGGCTTCTCGGTCCCTGGCGCGAGCTGTACGGCGAGGCGCTGCGCCTGGAGGTCGTCGACCACGGCCGGCCCGGCAGCGGCCCCGGCTCCCCGCGGCTGGCCGCCCGTACCCTCGGCTTCGCCGTCGACCAGGGCCTCCGCGCCGTCCTGACCAACGCGGTCCGCTATGCCGACCCCGGCCAGGGCCCGGTCGCCGACGTGCTGGACTCCGCCCGCCGTCTGGTGCCGGTGGACCGGCACCGGCCCGAGGCCCGGGACAGCGGGGAACGCTGGCTCAAGGACGGCGCCACGATGAGCCACACCGCCGAGCGGATCGCCGAGGCGGCCGGCTTCCGGCGCGGGCTGGCCCACCGGCTGCTCGCCATGACCGAGGAGACCGCCGGGGAGTGCCTGGTCGATCCGCAGGACGACATCGGGCTCGGCCGGATCCACTTCCCCGAGCCGCGGCTGGTCGGCGCGGGCCACCGCACCGCCGCCCGGGTGCTGCGCTCGCGCTGCGCCGCCGGGATGGTGCTGCGCGGCTACGACCACGACCGCGCACGCTGGGCGCGGCTGCACGACGAGCTGCGCACGATCGAACGGCTCGGCTACCCCTCGTACTTCCTGACGGTCGCTCAAGTCGTGGACGACATACGGGAGATGGGAATCCGGGTGGCGGCCCGCGGGTCCGGCGCCGGCTCCCTGGTCAACCACCTCCTGGGCATCGCGCACGCCGATCCGGTCGAGCACGGACTGCTGATGGAGCGCTTCCTGTCCGAACGGCGGGCGGCGCTGCCGGACATCGACATCGACGTCGAGTCCGCCCGCCGGCTGGAGGTCTACCGCGCGATCTTCGACCGGTTCGGCGCGGAGCGGGTCGCCACGGTCTCGATGCCCGAGACCTATCGCGTCCGGCACGCCGTACGGGACGTGGGCGCCGCCCTGGGCATGGACCCGGCGCGGGTGGACCGGCTGGCCAAGGCGTTCCCGCACATCCGCGCCCGGGACGCCCGGGCCGCGCTGGCCGAGCTGCCGGAGCTGCGCGGGGTGCGGGAGGCCGGCGGCGAGCAGCTGTGGCCGCTGGTCGAGGCGCTGGACGCACTGCCGCGCGGGATCGCCATGCACCCGTGCGGGGTGCTGCTCTCGGACGCCACGCTGCTGGACCGTACGCCCGTCGTGCCGACCAGCGGCGAGGGCTTCGCCATGTCGCAGTTCGACAAGGACGACGTGGAGGAGATGGGGCTGCTCAAGCTCGATGTGCTGGGCGTGCGGATGCAGTCCGCGATGGCGCATGCGGTCGCCGAGATCGGCCGGGCCACGGGGCGCCGGATCGATCTCGACGACCCCGCACAGGTGCCGCCCGGCGACCCGGCCACCTACGACCTGATCCGTTCGACCGAGACGCTCGGCTGCTTCCAGATCGAGTCGCCGGGCCAGCGCGACCTGGTCGGCCGGTTGCAGCCCGCCACCTTCCATGACCTGGTCGTCGACATCTCGCTGTTCCGGCCGGGGCCGGTCGCCGCCGATATGGTGCGGCCCTTCATCGAGGCCCGGCACGGCCGCAAGGCGATCCGCTATCCGCACCCCGACCTGGAGGAACCGCTGCGCGAGACCTATGGGGTGGTGGTGTTCCACGAACAGATCATCGAGCTGCTGCGGATCATGACGGGCTGCGGGCGGGACGAGGGCGACGAGAAGCGGCGGGCGCTGTCGCATCCGGAGCTCCAGGGCCGGGTGCGCGCCTGGTTCGCGCAGTGTGCCGAGCGGCGCGGGTACGCACCCGATGTGATCGCGCGTACCTGGGAGATCGTCGAAGCCTTCGGCTCATACGGCTTCTGCAAGGCGCACGCGGTGGCCTTCGCGGTGCCCACCTACCAGTCCGCCTGGCTCAAGGCGCACCATCCCGCGGCCTTCTACGCCGGGCTGCTCACCCATGACCCGGGGATGTATCCGAAGCGGCTGCTGCTCGCGGACGCGCGGCGACGCGGGGTGCCGGTGCTGCCGCTGGATGTGAACCGGTCGGCGGTCGCTCATCGAATCGAACTGGTGTCCGGTGGGGCTTCCCGTGGCGCCGGACCGGGGGACTCCGCGGTCTGGGGGCTGCGGCTCGCGCTCCGCGATGTGCACGGGATGAGCGAGGCCGAGGCGCAGCGGATCGAGGCCGGGCAGCCCTACCACTCGCTACAGGACCTGTGGCAGCGGGCCAGGCCGGGCCGCCCGGTGGCCGAACGCCTCGCCCGGGTGGGCGCGTTGGACGCCTTCGGGGCGAACCGGCGGGACCTGCTGCTGCACATCGCCGAGCTGCACCACCGCGGCCGGCAGGCGCCCGGCGGCCAGCTGACGCTGCCCGGACGGGCCCTCGACGGCGCGGACGCGGAACCGGTCGATCCGGTCGAGCCGGCCGGGCTGCCCGACCTCAGCGAGGTCGAACGGCTCAGCGCCGAGCTGGGCGTCCTCGGCATGGACGCCTCCCGGCATCTGATGGCCGACCACCGGGAGTTCCTCGCGGAGCTGGGCGCGCTGCCGGCCCGGCTGCTGCGCGAGGCCCGGCACGGTGAGACGGTGCTGGTCGCCGGGGCCAAGGCGGCCACCCAGACACCGCCGATCCGCTCCGGCCGCCGGGTCATCTTCACCACCCTGGACGACAGCACCGGGCTGGTCGACTGCGCCTTCTTCGACGACAGTCATGCGGCCTGTGCGCACACGATCTTCCACTCCTGGCTGCTGCTGGTGCGCGGCACGGTCCAGCGGCGCGGTCCGCGCAGCCTCAGCGTGGTCGGCGCCGCCGCCTGGAACCTCGCCGAGCTGGCCGAACTGCGCCGCGAGGGCGGGCTGGAGGCGGTCGCCGCCCGGCTCGCGGAGGTGCCGGATACGGTGGCGGCCGAGGCGGGTACGGGGACGGCCGAGGCGGACACCCCGTCGGCGGTGCCGGACGCACCGGCGGCGGAACCGGGCCAGGGACCCGGCAAGGAGTCCGGGACGGACCGCGAGCCCGAGCCGGCCGCCGCCCCGGGCCGCACCATCCGGCTGACGACCGGCTACGAGCTGCACCCGTGGGCCGACCTCCAGCCGCCCGGCGAACGCGCCGCCACCGGACGCAAGTTGTGGCACTCCAGCCCGGGGAGCGCGGGATGACCCCCGCGTCGAAGCCGCCCGCCGCACCGCCGGATCCGCCCGGCGCCCCGCGGCAGCCGGGCATGCTCCATGTACGGTTCCGGACCGTCGACGGCACCCCCGTGAGCGCCGGCTGCTTTGAGCAACTGCTGGGGCTGCTGGCGCAGTTCACCCCGGTGATCGAGGCGCTGCCGCCGGACGCCGCGCTGGCGGATGTGCGCGGTGCGCTGCGCTACTTCGACCGGGACGCGACGGGCCTCGCCGAACTGGTGCGGCTGCGCGCGCTGGCCTGGCACGGCGTACGGTGCACGATCGGGATCGGCGCCAACCCGCTGCTCGCCCGGATGGCGTCCCAGGGGGCGGCGCCCGGGGAGATCCGGGCCGTCCCCGAGGGTGCCCCGGCCGTCGCCGCGTTCCTCGACCGCCGCCCGGTCTCGGCACTGCACGGCGTCGGCCCGGCGACCGCGCGCGCCCTGAGCGCCTATGGGTTCGACAGCATCGGCCGGATCGCCGCCGCACCGCCCGCGACCCTCCAGCGGATCCTCGGCGCCAGGACGGGCCGGATCGTTTACGAACGGGCCCGCGGGATCGACCCGACGCCGGTGACGCCCAACGCCGCGGCCCGCTCGATGGGCGCCGAACACCGCTTCGTCCACGACGAACTGGACCCGGCCAGGCGCCGCCGGGCGCTGCTCTCGCTCGCCGACGACCTCGGCGCCCGGATGCGCGCGAGCGGGCAGGTGGCCCGCGCGCTCACCCTCACCGTCCGCTATGCCGACCGCTCCACCACCACCCGCACCCGGCGGCTGGACGGGCCGACCGCGCACGGGCCCGCGCTGACCGAGGCGGCCTATGCGCTGCATGCCGCGCTCGGACTTCAACGGGCACGGGTGCGCTCCGTGGCGCTCCGCGCAGAGGACCTGTGCCGCGCCGAACGCGCCGCGCGCCAGCTGACCTTCGACCCCTCCGACGACAAGGCACACCGCATCGAGGCCGCCGTCGACCGCGCCCGGGCACGCTTCGGCACCGGAAGCGTACGACCCGCCGCGACCCTCGGCCAGACAAGCCGTACCCCGCCGCCACCGAGTACCAAGCCCCTGGGGCCTTGGGTCAACCGGCCTTAGCCTGCCGTCGGTCAGCCGGTCAGCCGGTGAGCAGGGCCTTCTCCCACTGGTCTGCACGCTGCTCGATGTAGGCGGCATCGCCGCGCCAGACATCGCCCTGGGCCGAACGGCGCCGGCCCGGACCGGCCGGTTCCCGGCGTCCTGTGCCTCAGCCGTAGAGCCGCTCCGTATACCGGGGGCCGTAGTGCTGCTCCAGCTCCGCCAGGGAGACGTCCGGGGCCTCGAGGCCCTTGACGATGCGGGCGCGGGAGGGCAGCGCGTCCGGCCGCCAGGTCTCCGGGTTCCACAGCTCCGAGCGCAGGAACGCCTTGGAGCAGTGGTAGAAGACCTCCTCGACCTCCACCAGGAGCGCCAGCCGCGGGCGGTGGCCCTTGACGGTCAGTGCGTCGAAGAACGGGGCATCGCGCAGCAGCCGGGCGCGGCCGTTGATGCGCAGGGTGTCGCCGCGCCCCGGGAGGAGGTAGTTCAGCCCGACCTGCGGATTTTCGAGGACGTTGAGCCAGCCGTCCATGCGCTTGTTGCCGGGGCGGTCCGGGATCACCAGGGTGGTGTCGTCCAGGACATGGGTGAAGCCCGCGGGGTCGCCCTTCGGCGAGGCATCGCAGCGGCCCTGCGCGTCCGCGGTGGCTATCACGCAGAACGGCGAGCGGGCCAGCCACTGGCGGTCGAGGTCGTGCAGCCGGTGACGGGTCTTGTGTGCCGCATGGCGGCTGGGTTCACCGATCAGCTCGCGCAGCTCCGCCGCCGATGAGATCTCCACCGTCCCGCTCAGATCCGCCGTCCCGGCCGTTTCCATCGGTCGCCCCCTCGTGTCTCGCACCTGGTCAAGTCGCTTGCCTGGTCAAGCTGTTACCGACTCTACGGGACGGGTCTGACATCCGGACCGGTCGCGGCGGACGGGGTGCACAGGCAGCGCCGAGCACGGAAACCGTGCGCCGGCCCCCGGACGTCCGGTGAGGGTTGTGTGCGGCTTCCTTCACCGTCAGACCGCTGGTACACCGCGCTTACCCAGCCGTAACTTACTTGCCAGTCAACTGCGTTGGCCCTTGCGATCCGGATCGCAGGTGAACGGCTCACCGAGCACTTCGGAGTCCCCTCACCCCGCAAGGAGCATCGTATGAAGCTGCGCTGGTCAAGAACGCTCACCCTCCTCCCCGCCCTCGCCCTGGCCCTCGGCGTCGCCACCGTTCCCGCCGCGGCCGCGGACCCGTCGCCCGCCGCCACCCCGGCCGGAAGCGCCGCGCAGACGGCCGCCGCCGGCGGCTGGAACAACTACTCCTGCAAGCCCTCCGCCGCCCACCCGCGGCCGGTGGTCCTGGTGCACGGCACGCTCGGCAACTCCATCGACAACTGGCTCGGCCTCGCGCCCTACTTGGTGGCCCGCGGCTACTGCGTCTTCTCCCTGGACTACGGTCAGCTGCCCGGCGTCCCGTTCTTCCACGGGCTGGGCCCGGTCGACGCGTCCGCCCGGCAGCTCGCCGCCTACGTGGACCGGGTGCTGGCCGCCACCGGCACCGAGAAGGTCGATCTCGTCGGCCACTCACAGGGCGGCATGATGTCGCGGGTGTACCTGAAGTTCCATGGTGGCGCAGACAAGGTGAACGCGCTGGTCGGCCTGGCCCCCGACAACCACGGCACCGATCTGAACGGTCTGACCCGTCTGCTCGACCACTTTCCCGGCGCCAAGGACTACATCGACAAGCTGACCCCCGGGCTGGCCGACCAGATCGTCGGCTCGGACATCCTCAACCGCCTCAACGAGGGCGGTGACACGCTCCCCGGGGTGCACTACACCGTGATCGCGACCAAGTACGACGAGGTCGTCACGCCCTACCGGAGTGCCTTCCTCGACGGCCCCGACGTACGCAATGTGGTGGTCCAGGACCTGTGCGGGCTCGACCTCTCCGAGCATGTGGCCATCGGGCTCGTCGACCGCGTCGCCTTCCACGAGACGGCCAATGCCCTCGACCCGGCGCACGCCACCCGGACGACCTGTCTGCCGGGCTGACCGGGAGCCGGCCCGGCCCGCCGCTGTGGCGGGCCCGGGCCGCGCTCCGTACCAGGCGCGCGGGTCAGTCGGCGGCCAACAGGGCGTCGGTGCACCGCTCCGCCAGGTCCTCGGCGTGCGGGGGCAGCGGGGTGCCACCGCGCAGATGGCGGCGGACCAGCGACAGCGGGAGGTCGACGGCGGCGAGCGTCACCCGGTCGAAGCCCTCCCGGCCGTGCAGCCCCAGGGCCCCGGCGAGCGCCGCCAGGGCGGCCCGTACCCGCATGTTCCCCTCTTCCGCGCGCAGCAGATGCTCGTCGGACCAGTCGTCCCGCCCGAACTCCTGGGCCCCGTACAGGAGCAGCGCGGCCTCCGCCGGGTGGGTGCGGCTCCACGCCACGATGTGCCGGGCGGCCGCCCGGCCCCCGGCGCGCGGGTCGTCCGAGGATTCCAGGGCCTCGAAGTAGCCCGCCTGGAAGCCCTCGACGGTACGCAGCCACACCTCGGCGAGCAGGGCCGAGCGGCCGGCGAAACGGTGGTAGAGCGAGCCGCTGGGGGCGCCGGCGGCGGCCGCGACCGCGGACATGGTGACGCCCGAGGGCCCGGACTCGGCCGCCAGTCGTACGGCGGCGTCGAGGAGCTGTGCGGTGTCGAACCGGGGTGGCCTTGCCATGTTCTAGAGGGTACTCTCCACTATATTGGAGAGCACCCTCTAGAACGGGTGCGGACCAGGTGAGGAAGGGCGCGATGGCTGTCTACAACGTGCACGAGCGGGTGCTGCCGGTGTCCGGGGCCGAGGCCGGTCTGCTGATCGACGGCCTGTCCGGCGGCACCGACCCGCTCTGGCCGGGCCACGACTGGCCCCCGATGCGGCTCGACGGCCCGCTGGCACCGGGCGCGGCCGGCGGCCACGGCCCGGTCCACTACACCGTGGCGGACTACGTCCCGGGCCGGTGGGTGCGCTTCCGTTTCACCGCCCCGCGCGGCTTCCACGGCTTCCACGAATACACCGTCCACCCGCTCGGCCCGGACCGCGCGCTGCTGCGCCACACCCTCGCCATGCACGCCCGCGGCGGGGCCCGGCTCAGCTGGCCGCTGGCCTTCCGGCCCCTCCACGACGCCGTCCTGGAGGACAGCCTGGACCGCGCCGAACGGGCCTGTACGGGCACCGTCGCCCGGCCCGCCCGCTGGAGCCGCTATGTCCGGCTGCTGCGCCGCCTCATCGGCTGATCCGGCGCAGCGTCAGAAAGCCGACGGCTGCGCAGGCGAGTCCCGCCGGGATCAGCAGCAGCCATCCGGAGAAGGCCAGCACGGCCGCCGTCAGCAGGGCGCTCGCGCACCCGCCGCACCACAGGGGAGTGCGGCGGGGCAGCAGCACCAGCGCGGCGGCCAGGCCGGCGAGGGTCACCGCCGCCAGACAGGTGGCGGTGGCCCTCATCAGGAGATCCAGATCGGCGCCGCCGAAGCCCGCCGCCACCCCCACGAGTACGGCCGCCGCGCCGAGCACCGCCAGCGACCGCCGCGGCACCTCGCCCGGCGCGCCGCCCTTGGCCAGCGCGCGCGGCGCCGCCCCGTCCCGGGCGAGCGCCGCACCGAGCCGGGAGGCCCCGGCCAGATACGAGTTGACCGCACCGAAGGTCAGAAAGAGCGCCGCCACGGCGGCCACGGGGCGCGCGGCGCCGCCCACGCTCCGGGCGAGCAACTCGGTCAGCGGAGTCTCGGTCCCGGCCGCGGCCGGCCCCAGCGCACCGATCGTGGCCACCGCGAGCCCCAGGTAGAGCACGGTGATGACGGCGAGCGTACGGCGGGTCACCCGCGGCAGGTCCCGCCCGGGATCGGCGAACTCGCCCGACAGATGGCTGGCCGCCTCCCAGCCGGCGAACGCGAAGAACAGCACCCCGGCCGCCGACCCGACCGAGGACCAGCCGCCGGGCAGGAACGGCGTGAAATGGCGGACGGACACCTGTGGGGCGGCCGCCAGCACCGTGCCCAGCAGCACCACCGCCAGCAGCCCGCCGAGCAGCAGCTGCACCCGGCCCGACAGCCGCAGCCCCACCGCGTTGGAGACCAGCGCCACCACCAGCACCGCCCCGGCCACGACGGCCGCGCCCGTGTCGTGCCAACCGGCCGCGTCGGCCACGTACTTCCCGCCGATCCACGACGCCGAGACCACGCCGACCGGCACCGCCCCGTAGAACCACCACCCCACCACGGCCGCCGCCCGCGGCCCGATCGCCCGGTGCACATAGGTGGCCACGCCCCCGCCGTCGGGGAACCGGGCGCCGAGCGCCGCGAAGGAGGCGGCCACCGGCACGCACAGGGCGAGCAGGACCACCCAGGCCAGGATCGAGGCGGGGCCGGCCGCGGCGGCGGCCAGGGACGGCAGCGTCAGGACGCCGGGCCCGAGGACGGCCCCGGCGCACAGCGCGGTACCGCTGCCGACGCCCAGCCGCCGTACATCCGGTCGTGCGGATGCCGGGAGGGATGTTTGTTGTACGGTCACAGTCGCAGAACGTAACCGTTGGATTGATCAATGCGGCCTCTCGCCGAACATAATTCGGTGGCTGCGGCACCATGGGGGTCATGGACGACATTGATTCGGCGATTGTCCGCGAACTACAGCGCGATGCACGGCAGACCAACCGCGACCTGGCCCGCCGGCTGAACATCGCGCCCTCCACCTGCCTGGAGCGGGTCCGGGCGCTGCGCGCCCGGGGAGTGATCACCGGCTATCGCGCGACCGTGGACCTGCGCGCCCTCAACCGGCCCGTCCAGGCGCTGCTCACGGTCCGTATCCGCCCGATGAACCGCGAGGTCATCGAGCGCTTCAAGGCATTTCTGACCTCGCTGCCCGAGGTGCTCAGCGTCTATGTCGTCGCGGGCGGCGACGACTTCCTGGTCCATGTCGCCGTTCCCGACGTCGACCGGCTGCACGCACTCCTGATGGACCAGGTCTTCAAGCGCCGGGAGGTCGTCGACTGCCGGAGCTCGGTCATCTACCAGCATGTCGCCAACGACATCATCGAGGCGTTGCCGCCGGCCGGGTCCTGATACGGCGACGCCGCCCCCTGGGTGCAGCAGGGGGCGGCGTCGCTTCCCGGGCGGCCCGGGCTGCCGGACTCAGCCGCGGTGCCGGGCGGCCTTGCGGCGGGTGGTGGCGAACACGACCCCGGCGCCCACGGCGAGCACGGCGGCGCCGCTGAGGGCGAGCGGGGCGGTGGAGCTGTCGCCACCGGTCTCCGCCAGCCGCTGGCCGTCGACCGGACGGGAACCGCCGTTGGGGCGCGCGGCGTTGGCCTGCGCGGCGTCGGCGCGCGCCGGGGCCGCGGCCTCCGCCGGCCGGTCCGTGCCGGTGTGCTGGCCGCCGCCGTGGTGGTGGCCCATGCCCACCGACGACTTGGGGGCGCCCGCCGCGATCTGGGCGTCGGTCGGTGCGGAGGCGGCCGGCGCGGGTGCCGCCGCGGACTTGGCGACGGTGCCGCCGGCGGCCTTCTTGCCGAAGACGACATCGGAGCAGGTGTAGAACGCCTCGGGGCTGTCCGACCGCTGCCAGACGCTGTAGATCAGGTGGCGGCCGGACCGGGCCGGCACCTTGGCGTCGAAGACGTACTCCCCGTTGACCAGCTTCGGGTCGTTGACCTTGGCGAACGGCTTCGTCTCCAGGTCGGACCACTTCAGCGGCTTCTTCGGGTCGTAGCCGGCCTTGGTGAGGTACAGCTCGAAGTAACCCTTGTGCGGTGCGGTGGCCTTGTAGCGGAAGGTGTGGCCGCCCGCCTTCATCGGGGACGACGGCCAGTCGGCGCGGGGCAGGTCCAGGCCCTTGAACTCGGGGCTGTTGGCGCTGCACAGCTTGCCGTCCGGGATACGCGTCCGGGACTGGCCGCCCGCGTTGCCGTCCCGTACGCCGTTCCAGTCGTAGAACGCCTGGGCCCCGCCGGCCTGCACGGCGGCCTTGCACGCCGCGGACCGCGGACTCTCGGGGCCCTCCGCGTAGCAGGCCGACACCCGGCTGACCGGGTCCGTCATCGAACCGTGTGCGGCGGCCGGGCTCGCGGCGAGCGCGGTGAGCGCGAGCGGGGCGATACCGACCAGGGCGATTCCGGTGGCCTTGCGACGAGCGGTCATGGTGGGGGTCTCCTTCATCAAGTGCGTCGAGCGGGGGCGGGAGTGTGGGGGGGTCGGGACACAGCACGCGACGCCGCCCCCGGTGATCGGCGCCGGCGGTCCGTGACCCGCCTACGAGAAGCACGCTAGCCGTGCTGAACAGCGGTTTTGGGGGCTGAAGGGCGATCCTGGAGATCCTTATGGTCGCTTTAAGGGACGGCTAAGCGGGGGCTCATACAGGCGGGGAGGAAACGGGCATCGGCGGGTGGTGAGGGCCGCCCTTACCGGCGGCCGGCCGCCGCGCGCCGCTCTCGGCCCGTGCCCGCGGCGGGAGTTGTCTGCGGCGGGGAGTGTTCGTCAGTGGCCTTCGGTGCCGCGGCCGGTGCCGGTGCCGGAGACGGGAGCCGGGTCGCCGAGGTCGTCGAAGCCTTCGAGGAGCGCGTCCATGGCGTTCGCCGATACGGGGCCGCCGGCCGACCGGAACGGCTGCTCGGCCCAGATGATCTTTCCCTGGGCGGTGTACCGGGTGCCCCAGCGCTCGGCGTACCGGGCGATGAGGAACAGCCCCCGGCCGCCCTCGTCGGTGGTGCGGGCGTGGCGGAGGTGCGGCGAGGTGCTGCTGCTGTCCGACACCTCGCAGATCAGCGTGCGCGCCCGGATCATCCGCAGGCCGATCGGCCCGGCGGCGTGCCGGATGGCGTTGGTGACCAGTTCGCTGACGATCAGCTCGGTGGGGAATTCGAGGTCCTCCAGGCCCCACTCCGCCAGCCGGCCGGCGGCGGACCGGCGGGCCTGGCCGACCGCGGACGGATCGGCGGGGATCTCCCAGGCCGCCAGCTGGGCCGGCGCCAGGGCCCGGGTACGGGCCAGCAGCAACGCCACGTCATCGACCGGCCGTCCGCCCGGCAGAGCGCCGATCACGGTGTCGCAGAGGTCCTCCAGCGGGGCCTGCGCATCGGCCAGGGCGGTACGCAGCCTGGTGATCCCGCCGTCGAGATCGAGGGCCTTCCCCAGCAGCAGACCGTTGGTGTAGAGGGCCAGCAGACTGCCTTCCGGCAACGGCAGTTCGACGGATTCGAAGGGCATCCCGCCCAGTCCCAGCGGCGGTCCGGTCGGCAGCTCCAGCAGTTCGCCCCGGCCCGCGGGGCTGATGAGCAGCGGTGCGGGGTGGCCGGCACGGGCCAGCGTGCAGCGGCAGCCGACCGGGTCGTAGACCGCGTACAGACAGGTGGCGCCGATGACCCCGTCGTCGGCGTTGGTGTCGTGGCCGACCCGGTTGACCATGTCGTCCAGGTGCGCCAGCACCTCTTCCGGGGACAGGTCCAGGTCGGCGAGCGCCTGCACCGCGGCCCGCAGCCGCCCCATGGTGGCCGCGGCGTGCACCCCGTGGCCGACGACATCGCCGACCACCAGCGCGACCCGGGCGCCGGACAGCGGGATCACATCGAACCAGTCGCCGCCGACGCCACTGAGCGAGTCGGCCGGCAGATAGCGGTAGGCGGCCTCCACCGCGCACTGCTCGGGCAGATCGTGCGGCAGCAGGCTGTGCTGGAGGGTGAGGGCCGCGTTGTGCTCGCGGGTGTATCTGCGGGCGTTGTCGATGGAGATCGCGGCGCGGGTGACGAATTCCTCGGCGAGCACCAGGTCGTCGGGCTGGAACGGCCCGGTGTGCTGCCAGCGGGCGAACGCGGCCGCCCCCAGGAAGGCGCCCCGGGCCCGGAGCGGAACCACCATCAGCGAGTGAAAGCCCAGCTCCCGCAGGTGCGCCGCGCGGACCGGGTCCTCGGCCGCCCAGTCACCCTCGGCGAGGTCCAGCGTCTGGAACAGCGCCGAATCGCCCTCGATGAGACTCAGCACGACGGGCGCCGACGGCGGATAGGCGGCCGCGTCCCCGACCGCCACCACCGCCTCGGGGCAGCCCTCGCGTACCGACTGCTGCCCCGCCCGGCGCATGGTGAACAGATCCGCGGCATCGACCGGATCGGGCGTCGGCTCCTCCCCGGAGAGCAGCGCGTCGAGCAGATCGACGGTGACGAAGTCGGCGAGCTCCGGGACCGCCGCATCGGCGAGTTCCTGCGCGGTCTGCCAGACGTCCAGAGAGCTGCCGATGCGCTCACCGGCCCGGTTCAGCAGGGCCATCCGCTGGCGCGCCCGGTAGCCCTCCGTGACGTCGAGGACCATGTAACAGACGCCCAGCACCTGACCGGCTTCGTCCTCGATCCGGAAGAACGAGGTGGAGTAGGCGTGCTCCCGCTGCGGATCGGACTCCGGGCGCCCCAGGTACTCGTAGCCGACCGACGGGGTGCCGGTGGCCAGCACCTTGCGCATCTCCGCCTCGATGGCCTCCACGGCGAGGCCCGGCTGGATGTCGCCCAGGCGCTTCCCGAGGCGCTGCTCGCGGCTGGTGCCGCCCATCTCCTCCAAGGCGTCGTTCAGCCACACGTACTGAAGATCGGCGTTCACCATGGCCACGCCGATCGGTGACATGCCGAGGATGCCCTCCAGGAACGACCGGCTCGCTCCCGACCAGGGCGTCCGGGTCATCTCGGCGGCGAGGACGAGACGCGTCGAGCGCTCCTGGGCATCCATCAGCGGCAGCACGCGGAATTCCAGGTCGAGCCGGTGGCCGTCCTTGTGCCGTACGGCTTCCAGCCCGCTCCAGCCGTCCGCCGCCGCCAGCCGGGACTCCCATCTGTTGTCCTGCGGCGCCCCGGCGGCCACGCCCGCGAACAGCTCCCCCAGGGGCCGGCCGACGGCTTCGGAGACCGAGTAGCCCAGCAGCCGCTCGGCGCCCTTCGTCCAGCCCTGCGCCACCCCCGCGCGATCGGCCATCACCACGGCCGTCCGCGTGAGGTCGAAGACGCCGTCTCCGGAGAGACGGCCGCTCTGGGAGGCACACATATGACCGGTCCAATGCCGGTCCCCACCGTGCGACAGGCGCTCTCTCAGGGTGCGCCGCCGCACACGACCGGCCTTTTCCACGGTACCCCCTCACCCTGTCCGGGCGCTCTCCCCGGCGCCCGCCACCGGCCCGCGCAGTACGCCCGGAAGCCGTGTCCGCCGGCGTTGTCAGTGGGTGCTGCCACCATCGGCACATGAGCCCCGACGCGCCCGCCGATCCGTCCTGTCAGCCCGTGACCGAGCCCCTCAACCCGCCGCTGCCGACCGCCGACGCCGCCTATTGGGAAGCGGCCGCCGCATCCTTCGACGAGGAGCCCGACCACGGTCTGCGCGACCCCGCCGTCCGCTCCGCCTGGGCCGCCCGGCTGCGCTCCTGGCTGCCCGCCGGGCCCGCCGCCGTCCTCGACCTGGGCTGCGGCACCGGAAGCCTCTCCCTGCTCGCCGCCGAGCAGGGGCATCGCGTCACGGGTCTCGACCGCTCCGCGCGCATGATCGAGCGGGCGCGCACCAAGCTCGCGGGCCGCGATGCCGTGTTCCTGGTCGGTGACGCCGCCGAACCGCCCGTGGGGGAGCGGCGGTTCGATGTCGTCCTGGTGCGCCATGTCCTGTGGGCCCTGCCTGATCCCGCGGCCGCGCTGCGGCACTGGGCCGGTCTGCTCACCCCCGGTGGCCGGCTGGTGCTGGTGGAGGGCCGCTGGGGCGAGGCCGACCCGATAGGTCTGCCGGCCGCCGAACTCGCCGCCCTCGTCGAGCCGTTGGCGGTGCGCACACGAGTGGAGAGCCTCGCGCACGATCCGGCGCTGTGGGGCAAGGAGGTGGCCGATGAGCGGTATGTGCTGATCGCCGACCTCCCCGTCGGCATACCGAAGTCGTCGACGTCCCTCTGAGGGGGCGCCGCGGCGACGAAATCCTGCTCGCCCGCCGGGCCGGCGACGAGGTCCTGCTCGCCCGCCGGGCCGGCGCCGCAGCGAGCGCGCCCGGCGCCTCGGCCGCCCCCAACTCACGTAGGTGACGCGCGTCTTCGGGGAACCGGCCGATGGTGTCGGCAGGAGGTGAAATTGCCGCTTCTTTTCCGGTGTGCGGGCCCCGCTTTGCCGCTGCTTTTCCGTAATGCGGTGCGCGCGTGGCCCGTTCCGGCCGCTCCGGGACGGCTTGTGTGGCCGATACACCTATCCGCGCGTACGGTGCCTGCCGCAGGCCGCCGCCCGGATGCGACGGCCCCCGAAGGAGGAGCCGCGAGCATGTGCGGAATCACCGGATGGATCTCCTACGACCACGACCTCACCGGACAGCGCGCCACCCTTGAGGCGATGACCGAAACCATGGCCTGCCGCGGCCCGGACGCGGCCGGCCTCTGGTTCGACACCCACGCCGCGTTCGGCCACCGCCGACTCGCCGTCATCGACCTCGACGGCGGCAAGCAGCCCATGACCGTGACCCACGACGGCCGCACCCTGCTCGTCACCACCTACAGCGGTGAGGTGTACAACTACCGCGAACTGCGCGCCGAACTGGAGCAGCTGGGCCACACCTTCCGCACCCGCAGCGACACCGAAGTGGTGCTGCACGCCTACCTCCAGTGGGGCGAGGCGTTCGCCGAGCGCCTCAACGGCATGTACGCCCTGGCGCTCTGGGACCCACGAAGCCGGCAACTCCTGCTGATACGCGACCGGATGGGCATCAAGCCGCTCTACTACCACCCCACCCCCGACGGGGTGCTGTTCGGCTCCGAGCCCAAGGCGATCCTCGCCCACCCCGCCATCCGCCCCACCGTCGACGCCGAGGGCCTGGCCGAACTCATCACCTTCACCAAGACCCCGGGCCACGCCGTCTACCAGGGCATGCACGAGGTACGCCCCGGCCATCTCGTCCGGGTCGGCCGCGGCGGGGTGACCGTCAAGCGCTACTGGGCCCTCACCGTCCACGAGCACACCGACGACCTCGACACCACCGTCGCGCACGTCCGCGCGCTGCTCGACGACATCGTGGACCGCCAGCTGATCGCCGATGTCCCGCTGTGCACCCTGCTCTCCGGCGGCCTGGACTCCTCCGCCCTCACCGCGCTCGCCGCCGGCGCGCTGGCCGCCCAGGGGCGCGGCCCGGTCCGCTCGTTCGCCGTCGACTTCACCGGCTACACCGAGAACTTCCGGCCCGACGATCTGCGCGGTACCCCCGACGGGCCGTACGCGCACGCCCTCGCCGATCACGTCCGCGCCGAGCACCAGGACATCGTCCTGGACACCGCCGCCCTGATGGACCCCGGCCACCGCGCCGCGGTCCTCGCCGCCCGCGATCTGCCCAACGGCTTCGGCGACGGCGACACCTCCCTCTACCTGCTGTTCAAGGCCATCCGCGAGCAGTCCACGGTCGCGCTGTCCGGCGAGTCCGCGGATGAGGTCTTCGGCGGCTACCGATGGTTCCACGACCCCGAGGCGGTGCACGCCGACACCTTCCCCTGGATCGCGGCCGGCCTCTCCGGCCGGTTCGCCGGCGGTGGCGGCACCCGCGAGGCGCTGCTGGACCGCGGCTTGCTGGGCAAGCTCGACCTGCCCGGATACACCGCGCGCCGCTATCGCGAGGCGCTCGCCGAAGTGCCCCGCCTCGACAGCGAGACCGGCCTCCAGCGGCGGATGCGCGAGATCAGCTATCTGCATCTGACCCGCTTCGTACAGATCCTGCTCGACCGCAAGGACCGGGCCAGTATGGCCGTCGGCCTGGAGGTCCGCGTCCCGTTCTGCGACCACCGGCTCGTCGACTATGTCTTCAACACCCCGTGGCCGATGAAGACGTTCGACGGCCGGGAGAAGTCGCTGCTGCGCGCCGCCACCCGCGACGTGCTGCCCGACGTGGTCGCCGACCGGGTCAAGAGCCCCTACCCCAGCATCCAGGACCCGCGCTATATCGAGGCGTTGCGCGACGAACTCAAGGAGCTGGCCGCCGACCGCGCCGCTCCCGTCCGGCCGCTGCTGGACTCCGGCGCCCTCGCGCAGGCCACCGCCGACGGCGCGACGCCCGGCATCCGCCCCGGCGCCGAGCTGGTCCTCGGCATGAACGCCTGGCTGCGGACGACGGGCACCACCCTGGAGCTGTGATCCTTCCCGGGGGGACAACCGCCTGGGGGACAACCGCCTGGGGGACACCGCCCGAGGGGACACCGCCTGACTGGACACTGCCCGACGGGTGACACCTCCCGAGAGGAGAAACCTCCCGTCACAGCGGGCGCTCCTGACGCACAATGGATGCGACAAACACGCGCACCGACGGGTACGCGTACGCGCACGGACCCCGGGGTCACCCAGGGGTACGCGCCGTCGCGCATCCGCCCGCCCCACCACCAGCAACAGGAGCGCCACCGTGTCCCCGCAGACCTTGACCATCACCATCGATCCGGCCGCGGCCGCCGCGCCGTTCGAACAGGTACGCACCCAGATCGCGGACCAGGCCAGGGACGGCGGTCTGCCGGTCGGCTACAAGCTCCCCACCGTCCGCGGTCTCGCCGAAGAGCTCGGCCTGGCCGCCAACACCGTGGCCAAGGCATACCGCGCCCTGGAGACCGACGGCGTGATCGAGACCCGCGGCCGCAACGGCAGCTTCATCGCGGCGGCCGGGGAGGCCGCCGACAAGGAAGCCGCCGCGGCCGCCGAGAACTACGCCCGCCGCGCCCAGCGCCTCGGCCTGGACCACCACGCGGCCCGCGCCGCCGTCGAGAACGCCCTGCGCGCCACGTACGGAGTTGACGACTGACCGGGCCTGCCTGCCTGCCGACCGCACCCCGCCCCGAGTACCCGACCGCCCCCGATCCACCCCCCGAAAGGAGCCGCAGCCGCATGCCCAGCAAGCAGGCGCTCGTCCGCCGCCCCGGTCCCCGCCTCGCCGAGGGGCTGGTCACCCACATAGACCGGCGCCCGGTCGACCCCGCCCTCGCCCTGCGCCAGTGGGAGTCCTACGTCCAGGTGCTGCGCGACCACGGCTGGCACCTCACCGAGGTCGCCCCCGCCGACGACTGCCCCGACGCGGTCTTCGTCGAGGACACCATGGTCATGTTCCGCAATGTCGCCCTGCTCGCCCGCCCCGGCGCCGGAGAGCGGCGGCCCGAGGTGGCGGACGCCCGCGCGGCCGTCGAGGCGCTCGGCTGCTCCGTCAACGAGATCCGGGCGCCCGGCACCCTGGACGGCGGCGACATCCTCAAGGTCGGCGACACCGTCCACGTGGGCCGCGGCGGCCGCACCAACACCGAGGGCGTCCGCCAACTCCGCGCCGCCTTCGAGCCGTTGGGGGCCCGCGTGGTCGCGGTGCCGGTGAGCCGCGTACTGCATCTCAAATCCGCCGTGACCGCGCTCCCGGACGGCACCGTCATCGGCCATCCGCCCCTGGTCGACGACCCCGCCGTCTTCCCCCGCTTCCTGCCCGTCCCCGAGGAGTCCGGCGCCCATGTCGTGCTGCTCGGCGGCGGCAAGCTGCTGATGGCCGCCGGCGCGCCCCGCAGCGCGGAGCTCTTCGCCGATCTGGGCTACGAGCCGGTGGTCGTGGACATCAGCGAGTTCGAGAAGCTGGAGGGCTGTGTGACCTGCCTGTCCGTGCGGCTGCGCGAGCTGTATGCATGACGGGGCATCATCCGCGGCGCTTCGTGTGCCTGCCCGGACCGCACCGCTGACCGTGCCTATCGTGGCGCCATGAGCAACCTCGATCTCAGACCCGCGCCCAGCCTGTGCGGCGGCACCGGCCGCACGGGCCCGGTCCGCGACGTCCAGCCCGGCAAGCAGGTACCCCTCGGCGAGAGCACCGTCGTCCGCCGGCTGCTGCCGAACCTCGGCCGGCGGATGGTCGGCGCCTGGTGCTTCGTCGACCACTACGGTCCGGACGACATCGTCGACGAGCCCGGCATGCAGGTGCCGCCGCATCCGCACATGGGACTCCAGACCGTCAGCTGGCTGCGTGAGGGCGAGGTGCTGCACCGCGACAGCCTCGGCAGTCTCCAGACCGTACGGCCACGGGAACTGGGCCTGATGACGTCCGGCCGGGCCATCGCACACTCCGAGGAATCGCCGCACGGCCATGGCCCTTTCCTGCACGGCGCCCAGCTCTGGGTGGCACTCCCCGGCGCGCACCGTGACACCGCGCCGTCCTTCGAGCACCACGCCGACCTGCCGGTGATCAACGGCGGCGGCCTCTCCGCCACCGTCATCCTCGGTGAACTGGCCGGCGCCACCTCGCCCGGCACCACCTACTCCCCTCTCGTCGGCGCCGACCTCACCCTCACCGGCGGCACGGACACCCGCCTGCCGCTCGACCCCGACTTCGAGTACGCGGCGCTCACCATCTCCGGCGAGAGCGAGGTCGACGGCGTCCGGCTGGCCCCCGGCTCCCTCCTCTACCTCGGCTGCGGCCGCGCCGAGTTGCCCCTGCGCGCGGACTCGGACAGCAGCCTGCTGCTCCTGGGCGGCGAGCCGTTCGAGGAGAAGATCGTGATGTGGTGGAACTTCATCGGCCGCTCCCAGCAGGACATCGAGGACGCCCGCTCGGAATGGACCACCGGCTCCCGCTTCGGTACCGTCCACGGCTACGACGGCGACCGACTGGCCGCTCCCGAACTCCCGCCGGTGGCCCTGAAGCCTCGGGGAAGGGTGCGCTGACCTGCGAAGGTATTGGACGGGGAGGTTGCCGTGCAGAGCGGTCGGGCCCCCTTCCGGACAGGGGCAGCCCGGTCCGGAAGGGGGCCCGGACCACTGCGCGCAGCGGTCGTTGGCGGCGCCGCCCGGTCAGCCGAACACGTCTCGTGCCGGGACGGCTTCCCGGCCCTCGCACGAGTGGCCTCCGCGTCCCGGCCACCGAGCCTCGCACGGTCGGCGGGACCGCCGGTACCCGGTGTCGTGGAGTCGGCCGTCCGCCGCCGGGTCAGATCTTTCGCGCGCGATAGATCGTGCGGCACGGCACGTCGGTCCGGGAGCAGGAGCCCGAGTCGCACTTGAGGTCGATGCCGCCGAAGTCGTGGGGGAGTGGCTCCAGTCCTGCCGCGTGCAGGGCCTCGGTGACGTCGGTGGTGTCGTAGTGCCAGCTCGTCAGGGTCTGGTCGACCCGCTGGGCCCGGTCCCCGGCGTTGAACATGCCTGAGACCCGCAGCATTCCGCTGCGGCTGCCGGTGTCCCATACTCCGCGCTTGACCACGACCGCCTCGGGGCTGTCCGTGAGCGTGGCGTGGTTCCAGTGGAGGAAGTGCGACTGCTCGTAGAGGTCGAACACGAACTCGCCGGCCGGTGCGAGTGCAGTGGCTACCGCGGTGAAGCACCGTCGCAGATCGTCGAGGGAGGGCAGGTGGTTGAGTGCGCCGTCCAGGCTGACGCATGCGGCGACGGTGGTGGGCAGGTCGAACGAGCGGGCATCGGCCTGTATTACGCAGAACCTGCCCTCCTCGATCCGCCCGGTGTGCCGGGTGCGCGCGAGATCGAGCATGGCCTTGGAACCGTCCACCCCGTAGAGGGTCCATCCGCGCTCAAGGAAATGCGCGGCGGTCACGCCGGTGCCGCAGCAGATGTCCGCCGCGGTGAGGTCGTCCCCGGCTGTTTGTGCCAGGTGTTCGGCCAGCTTCGGTGAGAACCGGTCCACCCAGCCGGTGTAACTGCTGTCGAAGAAGGCGGCGAATCCTTTGGAATAGTAATTGGCCATACGGGTTTCCCTTCTTGGCGGCACCGCTCAGGGCACGTGAACGTCAGCACGGTGGATGGTGTGGTGGGGGTGTTTGCTCAGGGGCGGATGGTGGGCTCACGCCGGGGTGGAGGCGGGGCGCAGCTGGGGGATCACGCGTTCGGCGAAGAGCGTGACGGTGTCGTGGTCCACCGGGGGCCGGACGCCCAGCACGAAGTCGGTGACGCCCAGTTCGCGGTAGGGCAGCAGCGCTTCGACGCACTGCTCCGGCGTACCGAAGAGGAGATACTCCGGCCAGACCGGGGAATCGGGCGGGAAGGTGCGACGCAATCGGTCGAGTCTGGCCGGCAGTTCCGCCGGGTCGTCGACGAGCAGGGCGCGGAAGGTCATCGAACGGCGGATCTCCGCCCGGTCACGGCCGGCCCGTTCGCACTCGCGGTCCAGCTGCTCCATGCGTCGGCGATACCGGGCGGTGTCCGTGAGCAGGCTGTTCCACACGTCGCCGTGCCGGGCGACCACCCGCAGTACGGGCCCGCTCGCACCGCCGACGACCAGTGGCAGCCGCGGCTGCACCGGGGCCGGACGGAGGTAGCCCTCGGTGATGCGGACGTGCTTGCCGGTGAACGAGAACCGCTCGCCCGACCACAGGCCCCGCAGGACCGTGGCGGTCTCCTCCAGCATTTCCCGTCGCTCGGTGCGTGCCGGCAGGCCGAAGCCGTACTGCTCGTGGGCCAGATCGGCCCCGCCGACGCCGATGCCGATCTCCACCCGCCCGGCGCTGACGTGGTCGATGGTCGCGGCGAGCGCGGCCAGCATCGCCGGATGACGCCAGGCCACCGGCGCGACCATGAGCGCGGCGCGGATCCGGTCCGTCTGCGCGGCCAGTGCGGAGAGCAGCGTGGTGCCCTCGAAGCACGGGCCTTCCGGACCGCCCATGGGTGGTCGCAAGTGGTCGAAGATCGAGCACCAGTCGTAGCCGAGTTCCTCGGCCCTGCGCCACAGGGCCAGGATCTCGTCGTACGTCTCATACTGCTGCCCGGAGTGGACTCCGAACCTCAGTGTTGGTTCAGGTGACGGCATCTTCGGCCCTCGCCTTGCCCGTTGCGCCCGGTTCCGCATCCACCACGGACGCGAGGGCGGCGGCCAGCGTCCGGACGCTGTGGAAGGTCTCCGGGGTGATCAGCTCGTCGGGGAGGCTGAGACCGAACTCGCTCTCGATCGCCACCAGCGTGGCGACGGTGCCCAGGGAGTTCAGCCCGGCGTCCCGTAGTGGGAGGTCCGGCGTCAGGTCGACACCGGCCGTGTCGGGCAACTGGCGGGCGACGAGGTCGCGGACCGTCTCGCTCAGAGCGTCACCGGTTCGACCGGTCCTAGCACTCATGTTTCTCTTCTTCTCCTTCGTCGGCCCGGCCGGGCACGGCGGACCCGGGCTGGGGGCAAGGGGCCCGGCAGGGGCCCGGCCGGGGGGCGTCAGTGCGTGTGGAGGCGCACCGTGACGGTCTTGGGACGCTGGTACTCCGTGAGGGCGAGGACGCTCATGTCCGTGCCGTGCCCGGAGCTGCCGCGGCCGCCGTGCGGGAGCTCGGGGCTCTGGTCCAGGTGGCAGTTGACCCAGACCTCCCCGGCGTTCAGCTCGTGGGCCAGGGCGAGTGTGGTGGCCGTGCCGGATCCCCAGACGCTCGCGGCGAGCGCCTGCCGTACGGAGTTGGCCAGGGCCACCGCCTCGTCGACGTCGTCCACCGCCTGGACCGTCAGCACCGGGCCGAACACCTCCTCCACCACTGCCGGGTCGTCCGGCGCCAGATCGGCGAGGATCCGTCCGGGCCGCCAGAAGCCGTTCTCCTGGCCCCGCTGCGCCGCGATGTCGGCGACATGGTCGACGCCCGCCGCGCTGCTTCCCACGATGCGGTCGTAACGCGCCGCCTGGTCGGCGTTGTTGAGCGGTCCGAAGTCGGATCCGGCGCGCCGGTCGCCCATCGCCTTGGCCAGCCCGGCGACGGTCCGGTCGTAGTTCTCCCGCAGAGTGATCACCCGGGCCGGAGCGGCACAGCTCTGACCGGCGTTGTACGTGACGGCCCGCACCAGCTCCTCGCAGGTGTCCTCGGGCGCGTCCGGGAGCACCAGGGCGGGGCAGTTGCCGCCCAGCTCCAGGCTGACCCGGTGCAGTGCCGCCCGGCCGGCGACATCCTGGCCCCCGGCCTCGCTGCCGGTGAAGGCCACCATGTCGATGTCCTCGGCGACGAGCAGCCGCCCGGTGTCGCGGTCGCCCGGCACCGTCACCAACGCGTCGGGGACCAGGGCCGTGGCCGCGTCCCGGGCGAGCAGCAGGGCGGTGTCCGGAGTGGTCAGCGCGGGCTTGAGCACGACGGTGTTGCCGGCGGCGAGCGCCGGCCCGATGCGCCAGGCGGCCATCATGAGCGGGTAGTTCCAGGGCACGATCGCCGCGACGACGCCCATGGGCTCCCAGCGCACCCAGCTCTCGCGGCCGCTCATCCGGCGGCCGCCCGCGGGTGCGGTGTCGGCACGCTGGGCGCCGGCGTAGAACCGCAGCAGATCGGCGCAGTTCTCGACCTCGCCCTGTGCCTCGGCGTCTGGTTTCCCGGTACCGGCCTGCTCGGCCGCCACATACGAAGCGGCGTTCTCCTCGATGAGGTCCGCGAACCGCAGCAGGCGTCGCGCCCGCTCCCGGGGAGTGAGGCCGGCCCAGGCGGGCTGGGCGCCGCGGGCGGCCGCCACCGCCGCACGGGTCTCGGCTTCGCGGCCGACGGCGAGGGACCACCGCTCCCGGCCGGTGCGCGGGTCGGTCAAGGGCGGAGTGAGTGGGTGCTGCGACATCGTGGGCCCTGCTTTCCAGGTGGTTTCGGGTCAGGGGACGGCAGGTGGTGCGACGACCCGAGGGTTCAGCCGAGCCGGTGCGGGGAGTGCGGGCAGCCCTTCGCGGCGAGCTCCTCGCCGCTGGAGCCCTCGATGTCGCAGATACGGCAGGTGATCCGGCCGAGGTCACCCAGGAGCGCGGTGTACGCGGTGAGTTCCTGCCGTTCGGGGCTGTCCAGGTGACGGTGCGGAGCGCCCACGGCGAGGATCATGTGGTCGGTCACCGCGCCCACCGCGTGGGTGAGGGCGCCCTCCACCATGTAGACCTGTCCGGGACGGGTCTCCACGATCTCTCCGGCGACGGCGATGGTGCCGGTGCCCGCCAGGACGAACAGCAGATGGTCCCCGGGGTGGGTGTGCGGGGCGAAGCCGCTGCCGGCGGGAACGTGCAGGATGTCGGCACCGACATGACCGCTGGAGAGCAGCGAGCGTCCGGTGGCGTCGTCGGTCTTCGACACCCGGGTGGGGCCGGGGGCCACCTCGATGCCGAGCTGCTGGGTCGTCCCGTCCAGCCCGAGATCGGCCGCCCAGTCGCAGATCAGCAGGGGGGAGCGGCGGAGGCCGGGCGCTTCGAGGGGCGGGAGCGCCGAAGCGTCGGTGGCTTTCGCGCGGCCGAGGACCGACAGCAGTTGCACCGCCTTGGCCTCGCGTTCCGCCGCGGGGAGGTGGTGCAACTCCTTACGCAGGATGTCGAGGGTCTCTTCGAGGGGCAGGCTCTGGGCGGTCTCGGTCATGGTGCTTCTTCCTTCACGGTCTCGGGAGTTGGGGGTGGGAACGGGCGGGAGCGCAGGGCCGCCTGGTGGCTCGCCGGTGCCGGCGGGGCGTGCGGGGCCCGGCCGGCGGCGAACGGGACCCGGTTCAGGCACTGGGCGAGGTGGCAGGCGAGAGGGGCGGCGAACAAGTGGTAGAGCAGCGGGGAGAATTCCTCGCGCACCTGCCCGTGGACGGGCAGCTCCGCCCAGGCGTGGAGGCCGTCGAGGTGGTCAGCGGGAGCGACCGCGATGAGCCGTCGCCCCAGCTCGGCGGCGCGCTGTGCGACCCGGCGGGCGTGCCGGGAGCAGCGGCCGTCCGGGGCCAGCACGAAGACCGGCAGGTCGCGCGGGCCGGCGAACCGCTCGACATGGCACCACTCCTCCAGGTCCTGGCCGACGGCGAAGACGGCGGAGGTCTCGATGGCTTTCGCCGCGCTGTACAGGGCGCTGCCATGGGACGGTCCGCCACCGAGCAGGGTCAGCACCGGTGCGTGCGCGATCCGGTCGGCGATCTGCCGGGTCCGCCGGATGTTCTCGCCCACGGTGGCTTCGACCGCGTCGGCCAGGGCGCCGAGTTCGTCCCGCAGGGTGTCGGCCGTCGCGCGGTCCAGGTGTCCACGTGCCTGCCCCAGGGCTATCGCCAGCAGCAGCGCTCCGAGGAGACTGGCCTGGTAGGTGCGTACGCCCGGAGACGGCTCCTGGCCGGGCAGCGCGAGCAGGACGGTGCCGTGTGCGGCCCGGGCGAGCGGGCTCGCCGCTCCTCCGGTGAGCGCCACGACCGCGCCCCCCTCCGCCCTCGCCTGCTCGGCCGACCGGACCACCAGCGGGCTGCTGCCCGAGGCGGAGATCGCGAGGGTGAGCACGCGGGCCGGGGAGGAGGGGGCGGCGGACCTCCGGTAGTGGGTGAAGGGCAGCGCGCTCACCGGCCGGCAGTCCACACCGGCGAGGGACCGGAAAGCCATCTCGACGGCCCGGGCGGCGTGGTCACTGTCGCCGTTGCCGACGATGACCACCGACTCGATGCCTGCCAGGTCCAGGGAGTCCGGCAGCGCTCGCACCTGTTCGGCGAAGGGTGCGGCGTGGGCCCGTAGGTCGTCGGCGAGGCACTGTACCTGACGGAGCATCACCTCAGGGTCCAGCTGCGGCGGTCCGGCCGGGCCGGGACCCGGGCCGTGCGCGGGCGTCATCGCTCGGCCTCCCGGACGATGTCGACGTAACGCCGCACGAGGCCGGTATCGACCGTGCCGCCCCAGCCCTCCCGCTCCAGGCAGGTGCCCACGAACGCTCCGTCCGCGGCGGCGAGCAAGCGTGCCGCGTTGTCGTGGTTGGTGTGTCCGGCCAGGATGACGGGCAGGTGGGGCGCGGCCTCGCGGACGGACGCGATCATGTGCAGGGCCGTGCGTTCGTCAGGGTGCGAGAGCGACACCGCGTCGGCGCCGACGGTGCGGGCCGCGCGCGCCACCTCCGCGGTGGTCTTCTCCCCTCCGTGCCAGGTGAAGTGCATGGAGTCGATGTCCGCCACGATGCCCACGCGCTCCGCGCCGATCGAGCGGCGATAGCTCATGACCTCCAGCGGATCGGGCCGCACCATGCCGTGGGCGGTGAGGGTCTGCCCCACCAGGGCGCCGGCCCGGACGTAGTCGCCCCCGGCCACCTGTGCCACGGCGAGCGATGCCCTGGTGGCGTTGCGCATCATCTGGACGCCGACGCGGAACGCCCCGCCGGTCGCCTCGGCGACCGCGCGCGTGATCAGGCCCATCGCGACGGTACGTGCCGGGTCCGACTCGTCGGCGACGCTGTAGACCCGGTCGACCGTCTGGATGAGGCAGCCGTCCGCGCCGCCGTCGTACAGGGCCCGGGCGGACGCCACCGCCGTGTCGAGGATCTCCGGGAAGCTGTCGGGCTGGTGGAAGGGGGTGCCGGGCAGGGGCGTCAGGTGCACCATGCCGAGGACGAGTTTGTGCCTGCCGTCCGGTACGGCCCAGGAGTTCATGCGGCCCCTCGCTCTTCGTGGTGGGGGGAGGACGTCACCGGGCCGCCCTGGCCACGAGATGGGATCCCAGCCGGTCCAGAGCGGGTGCGAGCTGCTCCCAGGGACGGGCGGTGGTGAGCCGCATGACGGCACCGGAGAAGCAGAAGGTGAGGATGCCGGGGAACAGGGACACCCCCGTCTCCCGCAGCACGTCCCGGAAACATCGGTAGGAGTCGTCCCAGCCGGGCAGTTCCAGAGCGGTGTTGATGGAGAAGCGCGGGGTGAGCACCCGGGCGGGTGTCTCCGCCAGGCGGACGGTGGCGGCGTCGCGGAGCACGGTGAGTTCCTCCGCCCTTCGCAGCCGCTCCGTCCGGTAGGTGCGGTAGGCGTGCCGTAGCCGCTCGACGTCGAGTCCGTAGGACGCCTCGAACTCCTTGAGTTCGCCGGTTCCGGGCTCGTCCAGGCCGGTGATCAGCCAGCGCTCCATGCGCGCCAGCACTTCCACGATCGTGTAGAAGAACGACGGCGGCCCGCCGAAGGAGGAGGAGGCGTACTCGTAGTACTCGGCGATGAAGGCGGGGTCGGCGAGGAACCAGCCCGCCTTGAGCCCCGGGGCCGACCAGGTCTTGGACAGGCTGGAGACCCGGACGACATGGGGCGCGCCGCGCGCGGCGGAGCGCTCCTCGTAGGCGCCCAGCCACTCATGGCACTCGTCGAGGACGATGACGGTGGAGGGGGAGGCGGCCTGGATCAGCCGTTGCAGGCCCTCCTCCGTGACGGCCGCGCCGGTGGGGTTGCCCACGGTCTGGAGCAGCACCAGAGGGGTGTCGGGGGTGAGCGCCGCGAGGAGCGGCTCGATCGAGGTCTGGCCGTGCTCGCTGTCCAGGGGAACCAGCTGTATGTCGTGCCGGCGGGCGATCGTCTCGACCAGGGGCGGGTAGTTGGGGATCGCGCACAGCGCCGGTGGCGTGGCCGGGGAGACGTCGTGGAGCACGAAGTCCGCGAGCGTGCTCACGGCGAAGGTCCCGCCCATGGTCATGGCCACGTGTTCGGGCCCGTAGCGCACGCCGTCGAGCCGGGCGGTCTCGTAGGCGGCGATCGCCTCGCGCGCCGGGTAGCGCCCCCGCGAGTCGGAGTAGCCGTACCAGTCGCGGTCCAGAGCGAAGCGGACGCATTCCTTCAGGCTCTGCGGCAGACCCCACCGCTCCTCGTCCACCGCTCCGCCGGAGAGGATGTACTGCGCGTTGTCCCGGAGATCGCCGTACAGGTCGTCGCGGAAGTACCAGTTGAACAGCTCCTTGACGAACCGGACGGTCGCCCGGGAGCTCAGCACCTGCTCCGGTTCGACCGGGCGGAGCCGGCGGCTGTCCCGCCACTGCTCGGCCAGTGCCGGATGGTGCGCGTGGCTGCCCAGTTCGTTCTCCACGCGGCCCAGCCACAGGTTGCGCAGTTCCAGCGGATCGTCGGGGCGGCGGGCCCGGGCGAAGACGTCGAGCACCCGCTCGTCGACGTGGGTGACGAAGGTGTCGGATATCCCGGCGGGCCGGGGTGCCCGCAGGGACATCGCCAGGGCGTCCGGTGACGCGTGCGAAGGACGCGGGAGCAGAGGGGAGTCGAACAGTGTCATCGGCATCTCGCAGGGAGTGGTGGGGAGGGGCCTTCGGTGGGGATCCGGCGCGGGCGACGCCCCTAGCGGATGCGGAGGCGCTGGAGGTGCCGTTGCTGTCGCGGGGGTGCCGCGGCGCCGGCGGTGCGGCCGTGGAAGTAGTAGGTGTTGTCGATCACGACGAGCAGCCCCCGGCGCCAGCGCACCGCGAGCGCCTCTTCGGGCGCGTACATGGCGGTCAGCAGCTCGCGCAGGGCCGCGTTGACCGCCTCGGGGTCGGTGTCCGGCCGGTCGTGCGTCCACCGCAGCTCTTGATCGAGGAAGTCGCGGAAGGAGAACACCCAACGGCCGTCGACATGGCGGGCGATGGGCGGCGCCGCCGGACTGTCCCGGTAACGGGTACGGGACAGCAGCTCCAGGGTGCCGGGCGACAGCCGGCGTGCCACCTCCCGCATGGGCACCAGCACCGTCCGGGCGTGCGGGGTCTCGTCGCCGGGATGGACGCACATGAGCACGATGTACCGGGGCTGCCTCGACACCTCGGCACCGCTGCTCTCGGAGTGCAGGGAGAGCGAGTTGCGGGCGAAGGGCTGGAGCGACACCTCCGCCGTGGGCGCGTGCCGGCTGCGGAGGTTGAGGATGACTCCGTCCTGCACGAACGGCTGTACCGCGGGATCCGTTTCCGGGGTCGCGGTGCCCAAGCCGTCGCCGAGTGTCCTGAAGCGGCCGGGTGACAGCGGCTGGTCGAGCTGCACGACGGCCAGGCCCTGACGCCACAGCTGCTCGGTGACCTCCTGGTGCAGGCCGCGGACGTCGGCCTCTTGCTCCCGCAAGGGGGCCGCGGTCGGACCGTGCAGGGGCGTCGCGTTGCCCAGCAGCCGCTCCCTGGGCGCGAGGTGGGGGTCGGACGGCGACGCCCGGAAGCATCCGCGCGTGACCTCGCGCTCTGCCGCACAGGGGGCTTCGGCGGATGCGAAGGCGGGCTGTTCCATGCCTTGTTCCTTTGCTCGGACGAATCAGCTACCGGACGCCAAGAAACTGTGGAGCGGTGGTATTCGGCCCCTCTCGATGACGCTGACGGTCAGAGAAAAGGGGTGCACCATTGACGGCCGAGGCGTACTGGTGAAGAGCCCTCTCAAGTCCCGCACGGGCCGGTACTCCTGCGGCCTCGACTCGGCACGCGGAGCACTCTAGAGGCGCTGCCGGAATCCCTCGGGAATCACGTGGAACCACCGTGGACCACGGGCGATAGCCGGCCGATTAACCGGTAATTCTCCGGAGATCGTTACGGTGTGAGCCGTCCGAGAATTCGATACTTCCCGCGGGCCGCCGGGGCACGACGGCACCTTTACCGGCCCGGCCCGCCTCAGCTTTGCTGCGGGCCCTGGTAGGAAACGAGGCGTTCATGGGATTCACGCACGGGCGCCGCATCGCACACTGCCCGTATTGCGGCCACGCCTACACGGACACCACGAGCTGGCCGTTGAACTGCCCTGCGTGTGACGAGACGCTCTGGCGCAACCCGCTGCCTGCCGCGGTCGCCCTCCAGCCCGTGACACAGGAGGACGGCTCCCGGGGCATCGTCGTGATCCGCCGTGCCCTCCCGCCGGGGCGTGGCCGATGGGCCCTGCCCGGCGGCTACCTGGAAGTCGGGGAAAGCTGGCAGGAGGCGGCGGTGCGCGAACTCCAGGAGGAAACGGGGCTCATGGCCGCTGCGCACGAGGTGCGTCTCTTCGGAGCGCACAGCACACGGGACACCCTGGAGGTTTTCGCGCTGTTGCCGACGCGTGCGGCCGCGGGACTGCCCGAGATGGCGCGCACCGCCGAGACCCAGGGCTGCGGTGTGCTGGGCGAAGCGGTGGAGCTCGCCTTTCCCGGACACACCCGGGCCCTGGCCGCCGCCCTGGCCGGCCGCTCGCTGCTCACACCATGAAGGACAGGCTCCCGTCCAGCCAGGCGGCCACCAGCTCCACCCGCGAACGCCGGCCGGTGCGCTGGAACAGCCGGGCCAGCCGTTGTTCGACCGTCTTCTCACTGCACGCCAGACGGGCCGCGATCTGCCGGTTGGTCCCGCCCTCGCCGACCATCCCGATCAGCCGCACATCCGCCTCGCTCAGGCCCTCGCGGGACGAACGGCCCCTCGGCAGCGGCACGTTGCGGCGCTGCGCCGACCGGCCGAGCAGCACGCGCCCGGGACGCCCCAGCGACAGCAGATGGGTGTGCCGCGCCGCCTCGGCCAGCCACGGCTGGGGATCGTCGCCGACCTCGGCGAGGATCTGGCAGCAGTACAGCATCATGTGCCGGTCGCCCCGCCGCTCGGCCGAGCGGTAGGCGTCGTGCGTGCCGTCCGCGTCGCGGTCCAGCACCCCGCGGCCGGCCAGCAGCGCCTCCCGGGTCATGGCCGTGTCCACCTCCGCGTGCAGCGCCGCGAGCTGCTCCAGGGCCTGCCGCGCCTGCTCCGGCCGGGTCTCCTCGGCGAACTCCAGGATGCGCAGCAGCACCCGCTCGGCTCCCGTGAGCAGCCCGCTGCCGCGCGCCCGCCGCACGTCCTGCCACGCCTCCTCCAGCGCCGCGTCCTGCTGTCCCGACCAGTACCGCACCCCCAGCCGGGCGCGGGCCACCAACGGGTGGACGACCGTGCCGGGAATGCGGTCGAGCCACTCGCGGGCGCGTACGAGGTCCCCGCGGAAGCAGTGGATCTCGGCCGCCAGTGCCCGGGCCAACTGGCTGGTGCCCGGCCCGCCGCAGACCCCGCCGCGCCGCTCGATGCCGCGGGCCGCCGACAGCGCGTCGTCCCAGCGCCCGGCCAGGTAGTCGCGGACCATGGCGTGGTAGCGGCCGGCGGCGCTGTGGTCCGCGCGTACATAGCGTTCGCCCAGCACGGAATCGAGGGCGCCCGCCAGGTCGCCGTAGGCCGCGGCGTCGCGCAGCCGCTCGGTGGCCGCCTCGTGCCGGAGGCCGTGCAGGGCCCGCGCCAGCTCCTCGTGGCCGCCCACGGCGGCGGCCAGCGTCCGCAGCTCGGCCCGGGACGGCAGCGGACCGTGCCCGTCGGGCAGCCGGCCGCTGTCCGGGGCGGGTGCCGTGGACGGCGGCCACGGGGTGAGCGGGCCGATCCCGTACCGGCCGCCGAGCGCGGCCAGCAGCGCCGTCCGCGGCATCCGCGCGAACACCTCCCGGGGCACGGCATCGTTGTCGTAGGGCGACCGGTGCTCGTGCAGCGCGGACAGCCCCCAGGCGAGGGTGGCGAACTCCAGCCCGCCGCCGTCGGTGGGGCCGGGGTCCCGCAGGCCGGCGAGGATCGGCTCGCCCAGCGCGAGGACGCCGGCGTGGTCGCCGCACCCCAGCCCCAGTTCGGCGGCCTCCCGCAGCACGCCCAGCGTCGCGGGGTAGTTGGGCGGCAGGCGGCGCAGCGCGGACAGGTAGGCCCGCGCCGCCCGCGGGTGGTAGGACCGGGCGTCCCTGGCGGCGGCCGCCAGCAGCAGCGGCACCGCCACACCGTCGTTCAGCGCGGGGCCCGCGGCCGCGACGTGGTCGGCCAGCAGCGGATGGCAGGCGCCCGTGGTGGCGGGGCCCAGCCGCTCGGCGACCGTCTGCACGACGGCGGCGTGCACCGAGCGGACGTCGCGGCGGGACGGCAGCGTCCGCAGCGCCGCCGCCAGCGCGGGGACGGCGAAGGCCAGCCGGCCGTCCCCGTCGAGGGTCAACACCCGCTCCCGCACCAGCCGGTCCACCGTCCGGCCGAGGTCCGCGGCGAGCACCGCGCACGCCGGGATCAGGCTGTGCAGGTCCTCCAGCCGCAGCTCGGCGCGGTGCAGGAGGCCGGCCAGGACGACGGCGGCGTCCGTCCCGTCGGCGGTGACCCGGCGCAGCGGTTCCGCGTCCACGGTGAGCCGCAGGTCCACCCCCCTTCCGGCCAGGCAGGTACGGCCGTCGAGGTCGACCAGGCCGTCGTCCTCGGCCAGCGCGGTGAGCACCGACAGCACGGCCGCGGGGTTGCCGGCCAGCGGGCCGAGGGAACGCCGCACCGCCGAGAGCAGCGCGGGGTCGGCGGGACGGCCGAGGCGCTGCCCGACGAGCTCGCCGACGTCCGCCGGCCGCAGCGGCGGCAGATCGAGCACCCGGTCGGCCGCCGTCGCCAGGTCGGGCGCGCCGGCCGGGCCCCCGGGCACCGGACGCCCGGCCATCACCACCGGCAGGCCGGCGGGCCGGAAGACGCGCAGCATCAGCTGGAGCGCGGACGCGGTCGGCGGCGGCATGCGCTCGGCGCCGTCGAGGACGAGGGCGAACGGCACGTGGCCCGCCGCGTCCGCGAGGGTCTCGCCCAGTGTGGACAGCAGCGTCAGTTCGCCGCCGTCACCGGAGCGCGACTGCGCCCGGCGCACGGCGGTGATGTGGGCCAGGAGCCGGCCGTGCTGGATCTCGGCGAGCACGCCGCAGACGGCGTCGGCGAGGCCGGCGGCCCCGGTCGAACCGCCGGTGGTCTCCCAGGACAGCCGCAGCACCTTGGTCCCCGCCTGGACCACCGTGTGCCGTGCCTCGTCCAGCACGGCGGACTTGCCCGCTCCGGCCTCGCCGGTCACGAGCAGGGTCCGCGCCGTACCGGCCGGACGCAGGGCGTCGGCGACCACGCCGACTTGGTGGTCCCTGCCGACGAGAGATGCACGGCGTTCCACTGGACTCCTCACTCGCTTCGGCCCACGTCGACCGGGGCCGTCCCGCCGATCGTGACGTCGTCGCGGGGGACGGCCATAATGCAGGCTCCGACGGGACCGGCGCACCGGTCCCGTCGCGCACACCAGGCGGAACGCCCGCCGGTGACCCGTTGTTGAGGAGCTCGCGTGGACAGTGGCCGGCCGGCGGAGACCGGGGCGGTACGCGGCGCCACGGCGATGTGGGCGGACGGCGCGGGCGCGCATCTGGTGGGCCGCGAACGGGAGTTGGCCGAGTTGGAACGCTGCCTGGACGACCCCGACGGCCCCGGTCCGGTGCTCGTCCGGGGAGAACGGGGCGCGGGGCGCAGCGCGTTCGCGCAGGCGGCCGCCGCACGGCTGGCCGCGCGGGCTCATATGGTCCTGCCGCTGGTCTGCGTGCCCGCGGACCAGGACCGTCCGCTGCTGCTGGCGCTGCGGGTGGTCACGGCCGTGCGGGAGCACCGGTCGGTCACCGGGAGGCAGCCCGCGGCCGGCCGGGCGGATCTGGACGCCGAGCTGCTGCCCGCCACGGAGCGGGGCGACCGGGCGGCGCTCGCCGACGCTCTGCTGTCCGCGCTGACGCAGGTGGCGCCCGTGGCCGTGGTGGTGGACGACGCCCAGTACGCCGACGCGGCATCCCTCGACGTACTGGGAGCCGTCGCCGCCCGGCGTCCCCCGGAGGTCCGGCTGGTGATCACGTCGGTACGGCACACCGACGGGACCGGTGACGCCGGGTCCGGCCGCCGGCCGGACCCGGCCGCCGGACCGCCGGCGGAGGCGGGCACGGCGCGGACGATCGTCCTGTCGCGCCTGACCCGGCCGGAGCTCGCCGACATGGTGGCGCGGCGGTTACAGGCGGCGCCCGATCCGGCCCTGGTCGAGCGCGTCCTCGGGCTGACCCGCGGGATTCCCGCGGTCGCCGATGCGCTGCTCACCGAGTGGTCCCGGCGGGACGCGGTGCGGATCGCCGACGGGCACGCCTTCCTCGCCGCGAGCGCGCCGGTGCCCGTACTGCCCGATGCGGACCGGTTCATGAGGGCGCTGCACGAGCTCGGCGAACCGTGCCGGACGACGGCGGCGGCACTGAGCATCCTGTGGCCGCTCGGCCGGACGGCGGCGGCGCTGGTGGCCGGGTCCACCGGTCTGTCCGACCGGGAGGTCGGCGACGGCGTGCGCCGCCTGATCGCCGCGGGCCTTCTCGACGAACTGCCCGGCGAGGACGGCGGCGGCCCCCGGGGCTGGGTGTTCCGGTCACCGCTGATGGAGCACGCCACCCGGGAACGGCTCGGACCCCTGGAACGCGCCCGGATGTCCGCCGCCGCGGTGGAGGCCCTCTGGGCGGCGCGGGACGGCGCGGCCGCGGCGACGGCCCCGCGGCGCCCGGCCGTGGTCCTGGCGGAGGCGGACGCCGTGACGTACCTGGCCGACCGGATCGCCGACGCGGGCGGGCTGATCGACCGCGAGCGCGCGGCGGCGGAACTCACCGCCGCCGCCGAGGCGTTGCACCCCGACCCCGAGGACCGCGGGATGCTGCGGTGGTTCCGGGCGGCGCTGCGCCTGATCGAGGAACCGGCGGCCCGCGAACTGGCGTTGCTGTGGTGTGTGAAGGCCGCCTGGGTCGTGGGCGACCATCCGGCGGCGGGCCGGGCGGCGGAGACGATTCTGCGCGACCCCTCCCACGTCGTCAGCGGCCCGGATCTGCACGAGCTCGCCACCCTCCATGTCGTCGCGGTCACCTCCGTGAAGGACTGGCCGCAGCTGTCCCGGATGGGGGCGGCCGAGTGGTGGGACCGGCTGCCGCTGCCCCCGGAGGCCGCGTTGCCGGCGCGGGCGCTTGCGTTGTGCATGAGCGAGCGGTGGCAGGAGGGGCTGGACCTGCTCTCGCGGACGGAGACGGTGTGGCGCCCGCATCCGCGCCTCCGGCTGATACCCGAGATGACGCAGGCCGTCGGGCACCTGGTGCAGGGCCGGACCGACCTGCTCGCCCGTGCCCTGGAGACGCCGCCGGACCCCGGCCTCCCCCCGGACGTGCGGTACTCGATAGCGGCCGGGTACGCCCTCCATCTGCTCGGCAACGCCGACCTGTGCGGCGCCATGGACCTGCTGAAGGACCGCGGGATGCCGCCCGAGGCGCTTCCCTCTGCCACCCACTTCCTCCTGCTCCACCTCCAGGGCCGGTGGGACGACGCGCTGGCGCTGGCGCGCGGCATGGTCGCGAAGGAGCAGACGTTCATCGCGGCGCCCCAGCACCATCTGTTCGCCGCGGGGACGGCCGCCATCCTGCTGGCCAGGGGCAAGCCGGCCGGCGCCGCCCGTCTGATCGCCGGTGAGCGCGGGACCCACGAGGGACATACGGAGATCTTCCTGGACGTCGCCGAGGCCGCGGTGCTGCGGACCATGGGCCGTCCCGACGCCGCCGACCGCATCTTGCGGCACGGGCTGCGGGAGGCCGACGCGCGCGGCTATGTCTACGGCACCGACGAGCTGGCCGCCGCCCTCGCCATGCTCCGCGCGGCGGACGGCAGGGCCGATGCGGCGGCGTCCTGTCTGTGGCGCCTGGAGGAGCTCGCCGGGCGCACCGGCAGTGGACGCACCCGGCTGCTGTACCTGCTGGCAGTGGCGCGGGTGCGGGAGCAGCGCTGCGGCGACGCGCGCGCGATGCTGCACGAGGCGGTGGAGCTGGCCCGCTCGCGGTGCCAGCCGTTCGAGACCGCGGTCACGCTGACGGCGGCGGCCGGGGTCGCGGGCCCCCCGGAGCTGCTGCACGAGGCGTACGAACTGTACGGCGAGACGGGCTCGTTGCTGAGCCGCTTCCGCACCCGGGCCGCGATGCGCGAGGCCGGGCTGACCGTCCCCGGCCGCCGGCAGGCCACCGCCGAGAACGAGCAGCTGCTGGCCACGCTGGTGACCGAGGGGCTCACGAACCGCCAGATCGCCACCGTGCTGCGGCTCAGCGAGGACGCCGTCGCCAATCGCCTGTCACGGCTGTTCGCCCGCACCGGCCTGCGGTCCCGCACCGAGGTCGTCTCGGCCATGCTCACCGGCAACCTCCTGACCGCCCCGGACCACTGAACGTGCGTCCGCCGCGGGCGGTGTGGCGACGAACGCCCCGCACCGGTCCCACCCGTCGGGTCCGCACGCCCGGCACTCGTGCCAGGTTTCCCTGTCCTTAAGTGATCGAGGCGTGCGGAATGCCGGTTTCCGGAAAGTGCGTGGCACGATCACCTACCTCATGGGCGATTTCCGATGGGGAGGCGCAATGCCTGAGCAGATACTCACCGGCACCGTGTGTGTGGCGGTCCACTCACCCGACGTCGTGGTCCACGCGGGCCTTGTCAGCTCCCTCCAGCACGACCACCGCGTCCAGGAAGTCCCACCGGAGAGGATCCACGAGGCCGACGCCGTCGTCGCGGCCTTCGACACCGTCGACGCCACCGCACTGGACCAGCTGCGCGCCCTGTCCGACCGGCCCGACACGCGCTTCCTCCTCGTCGCCGGACGGCACTGGCGAGCAGATGTCTCCGCGGCGATCGACCGGGGAGTGCGCGCCGTGCTGTGGCGTGACGCGTTCACTCCCGCCGCCTTCGTCCGCACCCTGCTCACCGTCGCGGAGGGCGGCGGCAGCTTCCCGCCCACCTTGCAGGGCGCGCTGATGGAACAGGTCCGGTGGACCCACCGGGAGGTCCTCGCGCCGCGCGGCCTCACCGCCTCGGGCGTCAGCCCCCGCGAACTCGATGTCCTCCGCCTGGTCGCGGAGGGCCGGGAACTCGCCGAAATCGCCACCAAGTTGTGCTATTCGGAGCGCACGGTGAAGTACATCCTCTACGGCCTGATGAAGCGCTTACGGCTGCGCAACCGCGCACACGCCGTCTCCTACGCCATCCGCGCCGGCCTCATCTGATCCACGGACCGCCCGGGGCGAGACGGGCGTGTCGTTCCCCATGACCGCCCGTCGCCGCCCGCGGTGCCCCGGGGTCTGCGCCGGCCTGTTCAAAAGGGCAAAGGCCGTCCGGAAGGCTGGACTCCGGACCCGGCGTCCCGGCAATGTGACGGAGCGTGACCTGCCAAACCGCCTGTCCGGTTCATGCCGGGTTCAAGAAAGCGCGGAAAGTTCTCCCCCACTGAACGCTCTTGGCAGGGCCGGAAGGAAATGAGGTTGCAGTGAACTTCCGCATACTGGGTTCTCTTCAGGCAGGCGTGGACGGCGCGGCCATGCCGCTCGGCGGAGTGATCAAACGCCGGCTGCTCGCCTACCTTCTGCTGAACGCCAACCGGGTCGTGGCCACACACAAGCTGCTCGACGTCCTGTGGCCGGACGAGACGCCCCGCACCGCACGCAAGATGATCGGCAACGCCGTCCGGGGCCTGCGGCTCGATCTGGCCCACGGGGCCACGGACACCCCCGCGGCCTTACTGACGCTGGCTCCCGGATATCAGCTGCGGGTCGAACCCGACACGGTGGATCTGTTCCTGTTCCGCCGGCACGTGGAGCGAGGACGCGCCGAAGCCCGCGCCGGCGACCATGCCGCCGCGGCGGGCACACTGCGGGGGGCGCTCGGCCTGTGGCGGGGTGCGGCCCTCGCCGACCTGGCGGACGGCGACTTGCACTGGCCCGAACTGGACGGTCTGGAGAGCGAGCGGCTCGGCGCCCTGGAGGACTACTTCGAAGCCGGACTGGCGATCGGCCACCACCACGAGATTCTGGGCGAGTTGCAGACGGCCGTCGCCGAGGACCCGCTGCGTGAGCGGCTGAGCGGCCAGCTGATGCTGGCGTTCTACCGATGCGGCCGGCAGACCGACGCACTGTCGGTGTTCCGGCGCATCAGGAGCGAACTCGTGGAGCAGTTCGGACTGGAGCCGTCACGGGAGCTGCGTCGCCTGGAACGGTCCATCCTCGACCACGCCCCCGAGCTGGATGTGCCGGCGGCGCCGGTGGCGGAGCAGCCCAGGGCGCCCGAGCGGACCAGGGTGCCGACCCTCGTCGAGCAGCAGGCGACGCGCCGGCCGGAGGCGCCCGACGGCCGTGATGCTTCGTCCGTGAGCCGCGTCCTGTCGCGGGTGGGCAGGGACCACAGACGCGATCACCGGGTGGTGCCCGACCGTGTGGAGGACGGCGACCGGCCGTGTACGAGCCACCGGTCGACGCCCCGGCGCACCCGGGTCAGCGTCGTCCTGGCGTGGGTGCGCCACGACCTGTCCGACGACCATGATCTGGACGGCGTGCAGCAGGCGATGGCGGACTTCGAGGCGGTGCTGCGGCAGCACTCCACGCAGAACGGGGGGACCGTGGGCCCGATGACGGCACCGGTGTTCTCCGCCGTGTTCGGAATCGACACCCCGCGCCGGGACGACGCCACGCGTGCCGTGCGGACGGCCTTCGCCCTCCGGGACCGGCTGGAGGGCAGCCGGCTGCGTACCGGCGCGTCCTGCCTCCGCTTACATGTCGCCGTGGTCACCGGTGATGCCTGCCTGTCGTACCTCCCGGCGCACAGCGGCGTCCCGACCGTCACGGGGGACGCGGTCGACCGGGGCTTCCGGCTGCTGGCGATGGCGCCCCGGGGGCAGGTGCGGGTGTGTGAGGTCACCCGCCAGGCGACGGAGTCACACATCTCGTACCACCTGGGCCCCGAGCCGCCGGAGGGCTGGGAAGCGGTCCGCATCCGGCCCGGCGTGGTGCACGGCGTGCAGGAGGTGCGTGCTCCGGAGCCGTCCGGGCCACCGGAGGGACCGGGCCTGCCGCGGCTCACGGCTCGATCTCTCTGAAGAGGTGCAGGAAGTGGTGGATGTCGTGCGTGACCCGGTCGACGAGGGTACGCATGCTGTGCGGGCCGTCGGCAAGGCCGAGGCTGCTGCGGTGCCGGTCCACCGCGGCAGGGGACAGGGGCAGCGCACCGGTCACCGCATAGCGGATCGCACCGGAGGCGTCACGGCAGGGCAGGACGTCCCCACGGGCGTACCGGCTGGCGCTGAACGGGATGTCGAGCGTGCCCTCGGCGAAGGCCGCGGTGACGGCACGGGCCGGGTCCGCGGCGCCGAGTACCGGTGCGACGAGGTCATCCACCTCGGCGAGCAGCCACTCCAGTTCCTCCTCGACCCGTTCCGTGTCGACGGTGACGAAGTCCAGGAGCGGTGAATTGGCGACCGCCGCCAGGCGCATTCCGTCGATGTTGGCCTGGGCGTCCGGAACGCCCAGCGCCTCCTGGTAGGTCTTGGTCACCAGTTTCGCCGCTCCGCCCAGCCGGGCGGTGAGCGCCCCGTAGAAGATCAGCTGCTCGGCGTGGGCCCGTTGGCCCGGGAAGACGCCCATGAACTCGTGCAGCACCGGATACACCTCGACATCCGCCGGCAGATAGCGCGCGGCCAGCACGGGAATGGCGCGCAGTGCGGCGACGTCCTGGGCGAGGTGCCCGCCCTGCGGATAGGACAACGACAGGCAGCCCACCCCCTCGGCCGCGGCGAGGGCGGCCTCGATCACGCCGATGGCCAGGCTGACCGACGGCGGCGTCAGCACCCCGGTGAGGGTGCCGAACAGCTCGCGGTCCAGGGTCAGCCCGGCGCGCCGGAGATCACCGGTCCTCGCGTCGACCTCGCGCCAGCAGGCCAGCGAGTGCGCGAGCGGTACGTCCTTGCAGTAGGGGAGGTTGTACGAGATGCCGCCGCCCTCGAACGACGTGGCGCCGGCGGCCACCGCGACCTCGAACAGCAGCCGGGCGTCCGGGGAGCCGTGCCGGATCTCCACCGGTGCGGACACCGACTCGACCAGCTCGCGGCCCCGCTGCCAGCCGTGCGCCACGAGCGGATAGCCGTTCAGCGCGCCGGGGTCGGTGCCGGCCAGCCGGGCCGCGTGGGCGAAGCGGTTGAGCCGGGTGTGGGAGTCAATGGTGAGGGTCAGGACATCCGGCCGGGCACCGGCGTCGAGAGCGCGCAGCAACTGCCGCATCTCGGCGTGCCCACCCACCCCGCAGCGGGGCTGGATGGCCACCACCGCGTTCTGCACGGACCGGGCCAGTACGTCACGGACGGTCGGCGTGCCGCGGGTGCGGGCGAAGCGCACCGTCTCGGCGAAGGAGGGAAAGGCCGGATCGGGGGCGGCGTGCGCGTCGGCGAAGCGGTGCATGTCCGGGTTCATATGGTCTGGAGCTGCCGGGACCGCGCGGCCCGCCGGGCCAGTTCACGCAGCAGCGGGGCGAGATCGCTCAGTTCGGACAGGATGTGGTCGACCCCGAGCCGTCGCAGCCGGTCCAGCGCGTCAGGATCCTTGCGGCTGCCCACGGACAGGTTGCCGCCGAGAATGACCGGGCAGGCCAGATCGCCCGCGGCGCGGGCGGCCGGGAGGTCACACAGGTCCTCGTAGGCATGGCCGTTGAGGCTGCCGACGACCACGGCGAGCACGCCGGGGTTCTCCCGCACGGCCAGGGCGAACTCCGCGACGGGTGTACAGACGCCCAGATTGATCACGGTGTAGCCGTGGGCGCGCAATCCGTGTGCGATCAGCTGGTTGGCCACCGCATGCGCGTCGCTCGCCGTCACGCCCAGCACGATCACCTCGTGCGCGGACTCCGGCGAGTCGGTGTGCGTGGGAACGCTCCGCATGAATCGTCCTTCCCCTTCGGCCGGCTCGGTGTGCGCTGTCCGTACCCGGCTCACGGACCGGTTTCCCCCGCCCTCGCCTCGGCCAGTTCCCTGGTGGCCCGTACGTCCCGTTTGCCGTTGGCGTTGACCTTGATCTCGGGCACGACGTGGACCCGCGTGGGCACCAGTTCCTTGGGCAGCAGGGTCGCGAGCTGTGCGCGGATCTCCCGCTCCGTGGGCGGCGTCTGGGCCGACCGGTCGTCGAAGACCACGAAGACCTCGACCGCGTCCAGGACACCACCGCGGATGACGTCGAAGGCGGCGTCGGCGATCAGCGGCAGCGAGAGCGCGTGGCGGCGCAGCTCGGCCGGTTCGAACCGGTGGCCGCTCACCTTCAACTGGCTGTCTTTCCGGCCGAGATGAAGCAGCACACCATCGGGCAGCACCTCGACGATGTCGCCCGTGCGGTAGGCACGGCCGCCGAACGCGGCCTCGTCGAAGAAGCGGTCCCCGCCACCGCCCAGGTAGCCGCGGGCGATCCCGAAGCCACTGACGAGGAGTTCACCGTGGCCGCCCACCCCCACCGGCCCGCCGCGCTCGTCCACCACGTAGGCCGCGGTGTTCCAGGCGGGGCTGCCGATGGGCACGGTGGGCAGGTCGGGCATCTCCCGCACGGTGGCACGGAAGGCACAGCAGCCGATCGTGGTCTCGGTCGGCCCGTAGTGGTTGACCACTTCCACGCCGTCGAGCCGGTCGCCCATCTGCCGCAGCATGGCCGGCTCCAGCGGCTCACCGCCGATCATCAGCCGCTTGGCGACGGACCGGTACTCCGGCCGCAGCATGCGCTCGAACAGGCGGAAGTGGCTGGGCGTGGCCTTGATGAAGTCATACGGCCGGGCGCGGGCGGCGAACAGGCTCGGGTAGTCCCAGGAGTCCTCGATCATGACGATGGTGCGGCCCTGCGCCAGGGGCACCCACAGGGTGGTGAGAGCGAGGTCGAAGCTCATGCTGGCGAACACCGGGCAGGCGGCGCCGCCGGCGTTCGGCAGCACGTGGGTCGTGGCCCAGCCGATGTAGTTGACCAGCGACCGGTGCTCCACCACCACGCCCTTGGGCAACCCCGTCGAGCCCGAGGTGAAGACCACGTAGGCCGGATCGTCGTGGCGCGGGCCGCGGATGGCGGGGGCCGGGCCGTCCGCCGGCAGATCCGGCAGATCGGAGGTGTTCAGCGTGGGGAAGCCGGCGGCGCATTCGGCGGAGCCGCCGCCGTCCCACAGCATGAACCGCGGCCGTACCTGGTCGAGGATGAGCCGCACCCGCCCGAGGGGATTGGTGGGATCGATCGGCGCGTAGGTCGCGCGGACGGCCATCACCGCGATCATCGCCGCCACCGACTCCGCGGTGCGGTGCGCGATGATGCCGATGACCTCACCCGGCTGCACGTCCATGTCACGCAGCCCGGCGGCGAGGGACATGCTGCGCCGCCACAGCTGACGGAACGTGGTCCGGGTGTCTCCGCATTCGAGGGCGACCGCGTCCGGCGCGGTATCGGCCCATCGGCTGATCAGCTCCACCACGGAGGACGCCGGCAGCTCCCGGCGTTCCCCGACGAGGGTAGCGTTCGGAAACGCGCCTGCTCGATGGCCGGTCACGTCAACACCTCTCTTCCTGTTGTGGAGCGGTACCTGGTCCACGCGCATCGCGCAGCAGGAGACGGGACCGGGGCATCGCCTAGCGCCAGCCCCGGCCGGAGACACCGCGGAAGTCCCACCCGTCGAGCCTGCTCACGTCCTGGAGTCCGTCCGCGAGCGGAGCGGCACCGGTGTCGCGGATGAGGAGGCCGGGCAGCGGCCGGTCCTGGGTGGGCCGGCCGGTCGGCTCGACGAACTCGGCGCCCAGGCCGGCCAGGACGCCGGCTCCCGCTTCTGCCAGATCCCGTGTCCACATGAGCACACGGGTGCCGGGCAGGGACTCGTGGGCGAGCTGGATGAGGTCGGCGGAGACCTCCGCGGTGCGGGCTTCACACTCGACGACCGTGGTCGGTGTCGGCCCCTGGTCGGTGTCCACGCCGGAGCGGTGGGCGACGAGATAGCCCTCGGCGCTTCCTGCTTCCGAGCGCGCCACGAGGTAGTAGTACTTCGCCAGCGGATTCGTGGCCCGCCAGGTGAAGTAGGCGCTGTCGCGCGCGACGCGGAGGCGGCCGTCGGTGGGCACGTCGCGCATGACCTCGGCCATGGCGTCGAGGTCCGGGGTGCGGGCCGGCGAGATCAGCGAACCGGAGCGCACTCCGCGGGTGACCGGCAGTTCGTCCCACGGGCCGTGGTGCCAGGCGCCGGCGGCCCGCGTCAGCACGGACTGTCCCCAGACGCCGACCTGCCGCCAGCCACGGATCAACAGCGCCGGCACGGTGCCCTGGTCACCGAAGTCGAGCAGCCACGGGACGCCGTCGCGGCGCAGCCGGGAGAGCACCTCGTCGACCATGTCATGGAAGAGCGGGCTGTTGCGGTACGCGCCAGTGAGGATGGTGTCCGTCAGGCAGGGCAGCGTGAACCGGCGCCCGTCCCTTTCCCAGCAGGAGCCGAAGACCCCCACCATGCCGACCAGTTCGGCGCCGGCGGCCGACGGTGAGCGGGCGATCACGGTGTATCGCTCGTCGAGATAGGGATTGGCGTGGTACTTCCACTTCAGGTAGGCGTGATTGCCGTCCGGCCCGCCGGCCCACAGCCCTTCCTGAAGGTCACATATCTCCGCGTAATCGGCGGGCGTGCAGCCGGTGAGGGCGATTTCCGCGCGCATCAGACGTCCGCTCGCTTCGCACGGACGAACCGGGTGATCGACTCCACGGTGCGGAAGTTCTCCTGGTTCACATCGGCACCGGTGATGTGTATCTCGAACTGTTCCTCCAGCCGGACGAACAACTGAAGGAACATGATGGAGTTGAGGGCGCCACTGTCCTTGAGGTCGTGGTCGGCCGGAATGGATTCCTTCAACAGGAGGTCGCACAGCAGCGTGTGGACGTAGCCGCGTATGTCACTCTCGGTCAGCGCAAGGCCGTCTTTCATGTCTCACCTGTCCTGTGTAGATGTTCCACCGGCACGGGACGACGTGTGCGCCCGCCTCGCGGTATCGGCCGTTCCGCGTCCGCCCTCGGGAAGGATCGCCACTGCGTGTCGAACGTAACGCGGCCGGGTCACCGCACGGGTAACTACGGCGCCACCCTTCCCTCAAGCGGTCCGCCCGTTGAGCGGCTACTTCGGAACGGCCCGCCAAGTGCGGCCAATGGCCCGGCGATTACCACCGGGTGGACGCGACGCAGGGCCCGCGTGATTAGGGTCTGGCGGTCACCGAGCGTCGGTGCCGAGAGGAGACCTTGTGGCAGCACGTCCCACCATCGAGCGCACCACCGTCGGCGTCGCGCCCGCCCGCGCCGGATACCCCGCCGCCGCGGTGGCGTCCTACGTGCTGGACACCGGAAACGGGCCCGCGGTGACGGTGTGGAGCTACGGCGCCACCCTGGTCGAGGTCCACGCACCGGACCGGGAAGGCCACTACGCCAATGTCTGTGTGCGCCTGACCGATCTCGACGCCTACCTGGACCGCCGGACGAATCCGTACGTCGGGGCCACCCTCGGCCGCTACTGCCGCTGTGTGTCAGGCGCCGCGTTCACTCTCGACGGCGTGCGCCACACGCTGGACCGCAACGAGGGCGCGCACCATGTGCACGGCGGCTCCGAGGGGCTCGACCGCCGCGTATGGTCGGCCGACGCGTCCAGAGACGGCGACGCGCTGGAGGTGCGGCTGTCGGTGGTCAGCCCGGACGGCGACCAGGGCTACCCGGGCGAACTGCGGGCGTACGCCACCTACCGGATCGAGCCGGACGGCACGCTGATCATCGAGTACACCGCACGCACCACGGCGCCCACCGTCGTCGGGATGACCCATCACGCCTTCTGGAACCTCGCGGGTGAAGGCACCATCGACGGGCACCGGCTTCGGCTCGGGGCGACCGAGGCGGTGCGCTTCGACAAGGACCTCATCCCTCTCCCCGGTGCTCCCGAAGACGTGCGCGGCACCGCCCGCGACTTCACCGCCGAGCGGTCGCTCGACGGTGTCCGTATCGACAACTGCTTCCATGTCCCCGACGGGCCGGTGCTCGCGGAGCTGTCGCATCCGGGCAGTGGCCGGGTGATGCGACTCGGTACGGACCAGCCGGCGGTCGGCGTGTACACCGGGGACTGGTTCGCCCAGCGCCCGCGCAGCGGGATCTGCCTGGAGACCGGGGCGATGCCGGACGCACCGAACCGCCCGGACTACCCGTCCGCACGGCTCGACCCGGGCGAGGTCTACCGGCACCGCAGCACCTACCGGTTCGACTGCACCTGAGGCGACTCAGGCCAGCACGCGATAGAGGTGGACGCGCCGCGGCCCCTCGGCTCCACCGGATGACGTGGTGCAGCGGCGGAAGCCCAGGAGCGCCATGCACTCCACGGTGGACTCGATGTCGGGGTTCGCTTCGGCTCGCAGCATGTCCGCGCCGCGCTCCCGCGCGAGCGCGATGGCCCGGCGCAGGCACAGCGGCCCGGCGAGCGAGGCGGTGGCGACGAGGTCGGGCCGGACGGCGAGCCTGCTCAGGTACGCAGGGTTCGCGGCCGCCGGAAAGACTCCCGGCGGCTCCGCGAAGGCCGGTGTCCGGGTGAGGGTGAACATGGCGGCCGCCGCCCCTCCGACGCGCAACAGATGCACCAGGCCGTCCCGCACCCGGGATGCGGTGGTGGCGGGATTGCGCTGCGGCACGGGCGAGTGGAACCGCTCACCCTGATAGCGGTCGCTGGCGCACAGCAGCTCGTGCACCTCGTCGGCGTCCGCGGCGACTTCCCAGGTCATTGTGGTCATCGCGAAACCGCCTTTATCGCGGCGGTCATGAATTCAGGGCCCCGCATAAATGTCTCCTTGAGGTCCGGCGGCATTGTCGTGATGGCATCGGGAGCGTGGAGAAGTCCCCTCCCGCAGCACGTCATTCCGCACCATGCCCGGAATACGGGCCGGACCGCAGCAGGCACTACGGGGAAACTTCTCGGCAATCCGCGGCTTCCGGTGATGTTCCGTCGCTGATGAGACGCTCGTGCCGAGGCGCACCGCGCCGACGGCGGCCGCATCCCGTGTTCCTGGCGAGTGGCCCGCCCATTACCGGAAGCGGTATGTGCTCACGGAGCCCGCTGTTACCTTTTCGCAGCGGGTGGATGAGTGCCTTGTCGCCATCGCGCCGGTGACCTTTTACCGGATTGCTCAGCCCCCCGTTCTGCTTTCCGAGGGAGACAGTCGCATGTGTGGTATCGCCGGATGGGTTGCCTTCGACCGAGACCTGAACCGGGAGAGGCGAACGCTGGAGGCGATGACCGAGACCATGGCCTGCCGTGGTCCGGACGCGGCCGGCACATGGACCGAGCCCCGCGGCCGCGCCGCGCTCGGCCACCGGCGGCTGGCGGTCATCGACCTCGCCGGCAGCACCCAGCCGATGACGCTGGACAGCCCCGTCAGCCCCGCCAGCCCGCTGGCCATGGTCTACAGCGGCGAGGTCTACAACTACCGTGATCTACGCGAGGAGTTGCGCCGCCGCGGGCATGTCTTCCGCTCCGCCGGAGACACCGAGGTGGTGCTGCGCGGCTACCTGGAGTGGGGTGAGGCGGTCGCCGAACGGCTCAACGGGATGTACGCCTTCGCCGTCTGGGACCCCCGCTCGGCGAAACTCGTCCTGATCCGTGACCGGCTGGGCATCAAGCCGCTGTACTACCAGCCCACGGCGGACGGCGTGCTCTTCGGCTCGGAGCCCAAGGCGATCCTGGCGAACCCGCTGGCCACCAGGGCCGTCGGCCTGGACGGACTGCGGGAGCTCTTCGGCTTCATCAAGACGCCGGGGCATGCGGTATGGGCGGGCATGCGCGAGGTCAAGCCCGGCACGGTGACCACCCTCGATGCCACGGGCGTGCGTGAGCACGTCTATTGGGCGCTGACCTCGAAGGAACACACCGATGACCGGGACGCGACCGTTGCCCATGTGCGCGAACTGCTGGAGGACATCGTCTCCCGGCAGCTGGTCGCCGATGTCCCGCTGTGCCTGCTGCTCTCCGGCGGACTCGACTCCAGCGCGGTGACCGCGCTCTCCGCGCAACAACTGTCCCTCCAGGGCCACAAGGCACACAGTTTCTCGGTCGACTTCGCCGGACAGACCGAGAACTTCGTACCGGACTCCGCCCGCCCCACCCCGGACGCGCCCTATGTGCGGGACGTGGTCGCACACGTGGGCACGGTGCACTCGGACATCGTGCTGGACACGGACTCGCTCGCCGACCCGGCCATCCGCCGCGCGGTGATCACCGCCCGGGACATCCCGGCGGGCACCGGTGACACCGATGTCTCGCTCTACCGGCTGTTCCACGCGGTCCGGCAGCACTCGGCGGTGGCACTGTCCGGCGAGAGCGCCGACGAGGTGTTCGGCGGGTACGACTGGCACCGGTCCCTGGCGGCGCAGCGGGCCGGTACCTTTCCGTGGATGGCGCCGGCGAACGGGGCGCCCTCGGGCAGCCAGGGCCGGGACGGCGGCGTCCTGCGGCCGGAGCTGCTCCAGGCGCTGGACCTGCCCGCCTACACGGCGGACCGCTACGCCGACGCGGTGGCAGAGGTGGAGCAGCTGCCCGGAGAGGACGCCGAGGCCCGCATCCGACGGGTGACCTCGCACCTCGGTATCACCCGGTTCATGCGCATGCTGCTGGACCGCAAGGACCGCATGAGCATGGCCGTCGGGCTGGAGGTCCGGGTGCCGTTCTGCGATCACCGGTTGGTGGAGTACGTCCACAACACACCATGGACGCTGAAGAGCTTCGACGGTCGCGAGAAGAGCCTGTTGCGGGCGGCGGTCCGGGACATGCTGCCCCCGTCGGTGGCCGACCGGGTCAAGAGCGCGTACCCGTCCATCCAGGACCCGCGCTATCCGGCCGCGCTGCGGCAGCAGGCGCGGGAACTGCTCGTCGACGCGGACCACCCGGTGTTCGGGCTGATCAGCAGGCCATGGCTGGAGAGGGCCGTGGCCGGGGAAACGGGCCCGGCGGTGCGGAGCGGACTGGAGCGCAGCCTGAACCTCGCGACCTGGCTGGATGTCCACCGCCCTCGACTGCTGCTGTCCTGAACCGGTCAACGGCACTACCCAGGAAGGGCATTTGCTTGATGTTGCCGAGACTGACCCCTACCCGCAGGCTCGTCACCGCCAGCCTGCTGATGACCGCGGGCGGTGGCGCGTTCGCGACCTGCTCAGCGATCTACTTCACGCAGGTCGGCGGCCTCACTCTCACCGAGATGGGTCTGGGGCTGACGATCGCGTGCGCGATCGGCATGCTGGTCGGCGTGCCCCTGGGGCACCTGGCCGACCGCCGGGGTCCGCAGCGGGTCGCCGTCCTGCTCGTGGCGCTCAACGGCGTGGCGGCCTCGGGCTACTTGTTCGTGCGCGGCTTCCCGGTCTTCGTTCTGGTGGCGTGCCTGTTCACCGCGTCCCAGCGCGGGTCCCGTGCCGCGCAGCAAGCGCTCATCGCGCGGCTGGTGGGCGGCGACGAGGTGGTGCGGACGCAGGCGACGGTCCGGGCGGTGAACAACGCCGGCATCGGAGTCGGCGCCGCGGGAGCGAGCATCGCCTTGCAGATCGGCACCACCACGGCGTTCTCGACGGTCATCATCGTGAATGCGCTGGGCTTCTTCGCCTCCGCGGCCATGCTCGCGACCCTGCCAGCGGTCCCGCCGGCGCCCGACTCGCCGCCGGACGAGCCCACCTGGGCGGTGTTCCGCGACGGTCCGTTCGCGGTCTTCACCGCACTCGGCGCGGTGCTCGCCCTGCACACGGTGCTGCTGGAGATCGTGCTGCCCCTGTGGATCATCAGGTACACCCATGCCTCGACGGCGATGGTGACCGTCCTGTTCGTGGTGAACACGGTCAGCGTCGTGCTGTTCCAAGTGCGCATCGGCACCCGGGTGACCACGATGCCCAGAGCCGTGCGGGCGTTCCGGTGGTCAGGGGTGGCGCTGGGCGCCGCCTGTGGCCTGTTCGCCCTTTCGGCGGGTGGTTCGCCGGTCATGTCCACCGTGTTGCTGCTGGTGGCCGGCGCCCTGCACGTATGCGGCGAACTGCTGGTGTCGGCGGCCTCGTGGCACATCACCTTCAACCTTGCCCCGGCAGGGAAGCAAGGCCAGTACCAGGGCTTCGCGATGACCGGTTACGCCACCGCCATGGTGCTCGCGCCCACCTTGCTGACCGTCCTCCTGATCAAGTGGGGCCCGCCGGGCTGGCTCGTGCTGGGGGGAGCGTTCGTGCTGGCGGTGCTGCCCACGGGAGCAGTGGTGGCCTGGGCCGAACGGACCCGCCGCACCCAGCCCCTTCCGCACCCGAGCCGGCCACCGGTCCACGCGGCGGGCGTGCCGCACGACCGGGATTAGGCCCGGTCTTCCGCGTTCCGCATTCCGCCGATTCAAGGTGAACCACGAGGGATGGCCGTTCGATGACCTCTGCTGACCGCCTACGCGCTCATGGGTATCTGGGAGCCGGCCCCGGCTTCCCTGTCTCGGCGTGGCGTACCCCGTTCGACGCGCTGCACTGGTTCGCACAGCGTCGGGGCAGCGCACCACTGATCACCGCCGTGGCGCACAACGGCACGGAGACCACGCTGGACTACCGCACCGCCGAGGTCGCGAGCCGCGCGCTCGCCGGATGGCTGTGTGCCGAGTGGGGCACCGCCCGCCCGGCCGTGCTCGCCCTCGCGCCGACGAACGACGTGCCCTCGGTCCTGGCGGTACTGGGTGTGCTGCGCGCCGGGTTCGGCCTGCTCATGCTCGGGCCGTCCGATCCGCCGGAACGCCGCGCTCAGCAGGTCGAGGCCGCCGGCGCGCTGGCCGTGCTCCAAGCCCCCGGCACCGACGCGCCGTACGCGGACGCCCTGACCCTGCCGCACTGGGAAGACCTGGCGGAGCGCGATCTGCCGCTGCCGCCTGTCGATCCGACCGCTGACGCCCTGTACTTCGCGACGTCCGGCTCCACGGCCGCGTCCAAGATCGTCGCTCAGTCACACGTCAACGCGGTGGCCAATGCCGAGGCGGTGCGCCGCCACCACGGGCTGGCCGCCGGCGACCGGGTGCTCGGGTGCCTGCCCATCCACCACGTCAACGGAGCCCACTTCACCGTCCTGGGCACCATGATGGCCGGGGCGCACACGATTCTCGCCGAGTCGTTCTCGCCGATGAACTATCCGAAGACGCTGCGGCACTACCGTCCGCGCCTCGCGAGCGTGGTACCGGGCATACTCGAAGCGCTCGCGGAAACGTGGCGCGGCTCTGAAGTACCGTCGGACTTCGACTACTTCGTCTCGGCAGCGGCCCCGCTGACCACCCGCACCGCCCGCTCGGTCGCCGACCGGCTCGGGGCCCGGGTGCTCCAGGGCTACGGCCTCTCCGAAACCACGAACTTCTCCACCACGATGCCGGCGAACCTCTCCGAGGAGACCTACCGGCGGCTCATGCTGGATCCGGACATCCCCTCGGTCGGGGTGGCCGTCTACGGCAACGAAGTGGCGGTACTTGACGAGGACTGCCGTCCGGTGGGCCCTGGACAGACGGGGGAGGTGTGCATGCGGGGCTTCAACGTGATGTCCGGCTACGCCGGCAACGCCGAGGCCACCGCGGAGGCATTCCGCGGCGGGTGGTTCCACTCCCAGGACCTGGGCTACCGGGTGGCGGAGGACGGGCGCGACTACTTCGTCCTCACGGGCAGGCTGAAGAACATCGCCAAGGTGTCCGGGGAAACCGTGTCGCTGGAAGAGATGGACCGGGTCCTGCGCGCCCTTCCGGACGTCCGGGACGCGGCCTGCGTCACGGTCCCGGACCGGTTCACCGGAGAGAGCATCATCGCGGCCGTCGTCCTCGGTACCGCCACGGACGCGGCGGCTGCCCGGGCCGCCTTGGAGGCCAGGTTCTCCCGGGCGGTACTGCCGTCGCGTATCGTGCCGGTACCGGAGATACCGCGCACCGCCACCGGAAAGGTGCTGCGCCCCCGGCTGGCCGCGGCACTGTCCGAGTCACCCGACGCACGTTCGAGCTGACGCCGGCCGTTCCGGTCCACCGCGCAGACGGGCGCGGCCCGCTCCCTCGTGGTTCACAGATACAGCCCCGCGTCCGCGCCCGAGTCCTGGGGTGGGACCGAGGCGGGGCGGGTGCCGCGGCGCAGGGCGTAGAGCTCGGCGAGGGTGGCGCCCTCGCGGCCGATGCCCTGGTCCGTGCCGAGCCAGTGGGTGGCTTCGGGGCGGCTCAGCGGGCCGACCTCGATACGGGCCAGACAGCGGCCGGGGCGGACCACCGCCGGGTGCATGCGTTCCAGGTCCTCGTTGGTGGTCACCCCGACCAGGACGTTCCGGCCCTGGCCCAGCAGACCGTCCGTCAGGTTGAGCAGCCGCGACAGGGCCTGGCCCGCGGCGTGCTTGGCCTCGCCGCGGATCAGCTCGTCGCAGTCCTCCAGGAGCAGCAGCCGCCAGCGGCCCTTGCCGGTGCTGTCGTCCTCGCCGATCGCGATGTCCATCAGATAGCCGACGTCATTGAACAGCCGCTCCGGGTCCAGGACGCAGTCCACCTGGCACCAGTCCCGCCAGGAGCGGGCCAGCGTGCGCAGTGCGGAGGTCTTGCCCGTACCGGGCGGGCCGTGCAGCAACAGCAGCCGCCCGGAGATCTCCTCGGGCGCCACCTTCATCAGCCGGTCCATGGCGTCGGCCACCGGCGCCGTGTAGTTGGGGCGGATCTCCTCCCAGGTGCCGGCCGAGATCTGCCGGGACGTACGGTGCGGCCCGCGGCGCGGGGAGAAGTACCAGAAGCCCATCGGGACGTTCTCCGGCTGCGGCTCCGGTTCGTCCTCCGCCCCGTCCGCGGCCTGTCCCAGCACCTTCTCGGCCAGCTCGTCGGTGACGGCGGTGACCGTCACATCGGCGCCGTGGTTCCAGCGGGAGACCAGCAGGGTGAAGCCGTCGCCCTCGGCGAGGAGGGCGCTGCGGTCCTCCTCCTTCGCCGAGCGCAGGACCCGGGCGCCCGGGGGCAGCAGGGTCAGTCCGGCCCGGACCCGGTCCACGGACCGGCTGCGGGCGTACGGCTGCTCTCCCCTGGCGAACCGGCCCAGGAAGAGCGCGTCGACGACATCGGCGGGCGAATCGCTGTCGTCCATGGTCAGCCGGAGCGGCAGGGACTCCTCGGCGGCGGACGGCTGGACGTGATCGGCACACATGCGGCCATGATCCGTCACGGCGGGCCACCGCGTACACGGATTATCCCGGCGTTTCCCCGGAGCCGGGCCTCGCGGCGGAGAGGGCCGGGGCCAGGAGGCGGCCGGGCCGGGCCCGGTGGTGACGGGCCGCCCACAGACGGCGCAATGACGGTCCGTCGGGCGGGCCGTCCGGAGACTGGGAGGACGTGCCGCGAGGTGAGGTGACCGCGGGAAGGAGTCGCGTCCGTGGAGCCGCCGAGCGGAACCCCGCTGACGGTGATCATGGTCTGTCTGACCGTGGCCACCGGGATGCTCGATGCCGTCAGCTTCCTGGCGCTCGGTCAGGTCTTCACCGCCACCCAGACCGGCAATCTGCTCTTCCTCGGCTTCGGTATCGCCGGGCAGGGCGGGCTCCCGGTGGTGGCGACGGCGATTTCGCTCGGCGCCTTCGCGCTGGGCGCGGTCCTCGGGGCGCGGATGGAGTCCCTGCTGGCCGCCCGGGCCTCCCAGTGGTTCCCGGTGGCGCTGGCCGTGGAGGCGGCGCTGCTGATCGCGGCCGCGGCGGCGGCCTGGGAGTCGGGGCCGGTCACGGGGCTGCCGCAGGGCCGGCGCGATGTCGTCATCGGCCTGATGGCGGTGGCGATGGGCATGCGCAATGTCACCGCCATGCGGGCCGCGCCGCCCGACCTCACCACGACCGTGGAGACCCGGGCGATGACGGCGCTGGTCAGCGCGTCGCCGTTGGGCCGGGACGCGCGGCTGGGGTACGGCGGGCACAGCACGGGCCGCCGGCTGCTCTCGGTCGTCTCGATGTTCGCCGGCGGTCTCCTCGGGGCCGGGCTGCTCGGTCTGGGGACCCGTCCGACGCTGGTGCTCCTGCTGGTGGCCGCCTTCGTCGCGGCCACCGCCTTTCTCGTGCCCGCCCTCGCCCGCCGTCGCCGCAACAGCGAGGAGTGACCCGCGCACGGGTGCCGAGGGACCGTCAGAACGCCGCCCGGGCGGCGAAGGACGGCCGCCGAGCGCGGGGCGAACGCGGTCCCGGCCCCTCCCGGGAGTCCTCGGCACATCGCGTCGAGGCGATGACATGGCGGTGAACATCCCCCCACATCGGCAGATTTACCGTGAACCGCGGACACCACTTTTGGCATGGACACTTCCGGCTACCCGCGAGTCTTGCTACGACAGATATGGCAGAGCTCCTGCTAAGGGAGGTTCCATGAAACTGTCCCGATTCGCGGCCTTGACGTCCGCCTTCTTCGTCACCACGGCGCTCACGCTCACCGGCGCGAGCGCCGCCGCGTCCGCCCAACTCCCCACCGCCACCGGCTATGTGGCCCTCGGCGACTCCTACTCCTCCGGCGTCGGAGCCGGCAGCTACGACAGTGCCAGCGGCTCCTGCAAGCGCAGCACCAAGGCTTACCCGGCCCTCTGGGCCGCCGCGCACTCCCCCTCTTCCTTCAGCTTCACCGCCTGTTCGGGCGCCCGAACGGGTGATGTTCTCAGCGGACAACTCGCCCCGCTCAACAGCGCCACCGGCCTGGTGAGCATCTCCATCGGCGGCAACGACGCCGGATTCGCCGACACCATGACGACCTGTGCGCTCCAGGGCGAGAGCGCCTGTCTGGCCCGCATCGCCCAGGCCAGGACCTACATCGACAGCACCCTGCCCGGCCGGCTCGACCAGGTGTACGACGCCATCTCCCAGAAGGCCCCGGCCGCGCATGTGGTGGTCCTGGGCTATCCGCGCTTCTACAAGCTCCGGGGAACCTGTATCGCCGGTCTCTCCGAGACGTCCCGCGCCGCGATCAACGCCGCCGCCGACCACATCAACGGCGTGACCGCCAAGCGGGCCGCCGACCACGGCTTCACCTTCGCCGATGTCAACGCCACCTTTTCCGGTCATGAGCTGTGCTCCGGCAGCGCCTGGCTGCACAGCGTGACCTTCCCCGTCCTGGAGTCCTACCACCCCACCACCACCGGCCAGTCCGGCGGTTATCTGCCGGTGTTCGCCTCCGCTGCGTGACGACCCGTACGCCGGCCGCCGGGGAGAGGCCGTGATCCCGGTCTCTCCTTGTGCGTTCCGGCGGCCCGCCAGGCCCCCCGCACGGCCCGCTCCGGTACCCGACGGTTGCTCAACTCGCCCTGATCCAAGCCTTGTACGTGACATTCCGTATGGTGTTCGTCAACGTCAGAGCGAGGCAGGTGAATCCGGTGACCGGTCTGCACGCATGTCCTCCAAGAGAGATAGGGTTACCCTGCCCGGGCCGGGGTGCCCTCATAGGGTGGGGAGAGTCATGGAACAGATAACAGTGCGTAGCAGGGCGCGAGTCCCTGCCATCAAATGCGGGAGCGGCGCCACCAGTGCGCGTCTCGACCGCCATCTCGCGGTGCTGGGTGGTCCCGCCATCCCGCAGCGTGAGGTGGAGGGCGCGACGTCGCTGATGCAGGAGCTCACCGCGCGCGATCACTCGCGTACGAGGAACGGCCGTGGCGCCAGGGTGTCGCTGTTCGCACCGCTGCGCAGGCTGCGGCGCTCGCTGTTCGGCGGGCACGGCTGACCCGTTTCTGAAGCGGCATCTCGGGCGATCACACCGTCCCGGCGCGGCACTGCGGTCCGATCGCTCATCAGGCCGGCGGCGTCAGCAGTACGTCGGTGTGTTCGCCGGGGTGGATCCCTCGCCCCGGAGGTGCCGTGAGCCGCTCACTTCTTCGCCCGGCCCCGTCCCCGCCCGGCCGGTCGCACCACTCCCCACCACCCGTCGCTCATGCAGCGACGGGTGGTTTGCTGTGCGGGCCCCCACGGCATGCCGCCTCGGGTGTCCGGCGCTCACAGCAGCGCGAACTGCCCCTCCGGGCCCTCCTCGTGGTGGTCGAGCACGGAGGCCGGGCGGTGTGCGGAGACCGGTGCCGGCAGGATCCCGGCCGCCCGTAGTTCCCCCGCCGTCAGCTGCGCGGACTCCGCCGTCCGCCGACTCAACTTCGCGCACTCCGGAGCGAGTTCGGACAGCAGAGCCAGTACGGTGGTCAGCTCCAGCAGCTCCGAGGTCCACTCCTGGGGCCAGCCGGCGGGGCGCAGCGCGGCCAGCGAACCGGGCTCGGGCGGTTCCGTGCCCGCGCCGGTGCGCTCCGCGTACCACGCCTCCAGGACCCGGACGCCGCCCGCGTGGAAGTCCCAGGCGCCCGGCGGCACCGGCGAGATCCGGCCGCTGCCGAGGAGCAGCGCCTCCTCCTCCGGGTCGTAGCCGAGGGCCTCGGGCAGTCCACGGGCGGGCAGCGCGGAGCGCACGTACGGGCGCCGGCCGCCCGGCATCCGGGGCCGCTCGCCGGCCTCTCCGCCGTCGGCCCCGTGCTCGTAGGCGCCCCGGGTGCCGAGCCACAGCAGCCGGGCGCCGAGTGCGACGCCGCGGTCCCAGAGCTCCGGATCGGTGGTGAGCGGCACCGTGCAGCCCTCGGGGGAGTGGTGGGCGCTCGCGGCGAGCCAGGCGAGCAGGTCCGTCGGGCCCGCCGGGCGGTCCAGGCGCCGGCCGAGGAGGGCGAGCAGGCCCGGGGCGACGTTCGGCTCCTGCCCGCCGGGCCGCCGGTAGAGGGGGTGGATCCGTCCGGGGCGGCCGGCCGGGGACCGTCCGTCCGGCAGCAGCGCCGAGCACAGCACGGCCGGGCCGGGCAGCTGCGGCACCTGCGGCCACTCCACCGCGAACAGCTGCCGGGCGTCCGCGACCCGCCACAGCTCCGGGCGCGCCCCGTCGAGCAGCCGGTGGTCGGGCAGCAGCCACTGCTGGTCGAACGGGCCGTGCAGGATCCGCACCGGTTCGGGGCACGGCCCGCTCGCCCGGTACAGCCGCCCGGTCGGGGTGGCCTGGCCCGGCAGCTGGCCGACGGCGGAGTGCAGGGTCCGGGCCCGGGACGGCCGGAACAGCCGCTCGCGTTCCGCCGCGTCCTCGGCGGCCACCAGCGCCGCCCAACGGGCCCGCAGGGTGGCCGGATCCGGCGCCCGCACCCAGGAGCGGCCGAGCCGCAGCGGCGCCACGGACCACGGCATGAGATCGGACAGCCGTGGCGCGTCCTGCTTCGCCGTCACGCGGAGCCCCTCCCGGACCGTTCGGTTGACCCCGGCATGGTATCCAGCGCCCCCGCGGCCGCACCGAATCCGCAGGCCATACCACTCTTCCAGGACGGACGCAGGCGGTCTTCCGCTTGCTGATCTTGACGGAGTACGGTCCTCGCCGTACGCCCGACCACGCGGTGCGGACCCGGCTCCGCCCCGCGCGCCGGGACCTGCTCAGGGGAGGACCGTCATGACGGACACCACCTCCTCCACGCCGGAACGGCGCGGGGGAACCCCCATCGGTGCCCGGGCCGCGGCCCGGCTGGACCGGCTGCCGGCGTCCCGCTGGCACCGCCGCCTCACCCTCATCGTCGGCATCGGCGCCTTCTTCGACCTCTACGAGATCTTCCTCGGCGGGGTGCTGGCCGCGGTCCTCGCCGACCAGTGGCACCTCGGGCCCACCGCGAAGTCCTGGGTGATCGCCGCCGGTTTCCTCGGCATGTTCGTCGGCGCGAATGTGCTCTCGGTGCTCGCCGACCGCTTCGGGCGGCGCCGGATGTTCCTGGTCAACCTCGCCGGGTACGCCCTCTTCTCGCTGCTGTGCGCGGCCGCCCCGGACCTGTCCTGGCTGCTGGTGCTGCGCTTTCTGGCCGGTCTCGGGCTCGGCGGCGAACTCGTGCTGGTGGACACCTATCTCGCGGAGTTCCTGCCCCGGGCGGTACGCGGCCGCTATATCGCCTACGCCTACACCCTCGGCTTTGTCGGGGTTCCGGTCGCCGCGCTGCTCGGTGCCCGGCTGGTGGCCGCGCACCAGCTGTTCGGCATCGAGGGCTGGCGCTGGCTGCTGGTCGCCGGCGCGCTGGGCGCCGCGTTCCTCCAGCTGATGCGGCGCCGCCTCCCGGAATCACCACGCTGGCTGACGGTGCAGGGGCGCGCCGCGGAGGCCGAACGGATCGTGGCCGGGCTGGAGGAGCGGGTGGCCCGGGAGACCGGGGGCAGCCTGCCGTCCGTACCGGAGGCGGAGACCGTCCCGGAGCGGAAGGTGCCGCTGGCGGAGATGTTCCGCGGCGAGCAGCGGCGGCGCACCCTCATGTGGTGGATCTTCCAGGTGCTTCAGACCATCGGCTACTACGGCTTCGGATCGCTGGCGCCGGTGGTGCTCACCGCGAAGGGCCACACCGTCACCGAGTCACTGCTGTACGCGGCGCTGAGCTTCTGCGGCTATCCGCTCGGCTCCGCGCTGTCCCTCCCGCTCATCGACCGGATCGAGCGCCGCACGCTGATCATCGCTTCCGCGCTCGGCATCGCCGGCTGCGGTCTGGCCTTCGGCTTCGCCACCGCCACCTGGGCCATCCTCACCTTCGGCTTCCTGCTGACGGTGTGCAGCAACGTCTTCTCCAACGCCTTCCACGTCTACCAGACCGAGCTCTTCCCGACCGGTCTGCGCAGCAGCGCGATCGGTATCGCCTACTCACTGTCCCGGCTCACCTCGGTCGTGCTGCCGTTCATCGCCCTGAGCGTGCTAACCGCCTTCGGCTCAGCCGCGGTCTTCTCCGGCTCGGCGGCGTTGATGCTGCTGCTGTGCGTGGATGTGGCGGTGTGGGGGCCACGCAGTACGGGCCGGAGCCTTGAGAGGATTTGAGCGCACGTTTTCGGCCTCGCCGCCGTGGTGGTTGCTCGCCGTTTGTTGCCCGCTTGCGCGGTGCCCCCGCCGTTGCGCCAAGCGCTGCGCTTTGCCTTCGGCCCACGTTTTCGGCTTTCCCGCCGTTGCGCCTGCGGCGGGCGGGGTCCGCTGCGCGGGGCTGTCGGGGTGCGGTGACGGGCCTCCGGGGCCTGGTGTGTGGACTGCTTCGCTTTACGTCCACACACCAGGCC